>NZ_SJER01000008.1 GCF_004785955.1 Halostella litorea
TCGAAGCGGCCGGGAAACCCGCGGTGATCCTCTACCTATCAGACTTCGACGTGAACGGCCACGCGATGCCGGCTTCGATGGCAGGGAAGCTGGCGTGGCTCAAGCAACGCGGCGACCTCGACCAGCGCGTGCTCGTCGAGCGACTGGCCGTCACGCCCGAGCAGATCGAGGAACTTGACCTTCCGCGCAAGCCCATCGAGGAGAGCGAGGCGACGGGGACCGGCGGCGTCGCGTACAATCGCCGCGTCACCGAGTGGGAAGAGGAACACGGCGCGGGGGCCACGGAGTTGAACGCCCTCGAACAGTACCCCGACGAGTACCGCCGGATCGTCGCGGAGGCCCTACGGCGCTACTCGGACCCGGAGATCCCGACGAAGAACCGCGAGGCCGCCGCCGACTGGAAGCTGGAGGTCGAGGACCGCGTTCACGAAGAACTGCTGGCCGACGGCGTCGACGACGATCTTGACGAACTCCGGCAGTGGGTCGACGACTTCAACGAGGCGTACGCGGCGGTCGCGGACGTGTTCGAGCGCCTGCGCGACCTGAAGGGCGACGATTCGGAGCTGGGCGAGTGGGAGGCCCGCGTCGAGGACGTGGTCGGGGACGTCGAGTACCCCGTGGCGAGCGTCCCCGAGGGCGACGCGGCGCTGCCCGACGATCCGATCTACGACAGCGAGCGTGGCTACGTCGCGAACAAAGCGCGGATCGACCGATATCGGGCGGGAGGAGACGGATGACAGAGGACGAACCGACGTTCAACCGAGCCCACGCGTGGGCGTTTCGGGCCCTGCTGCTCACCGTAGCCGCCCTGCCGTCGATCCCGTACGGCTGGATCTGGCACGAGACAGTCGCCCCCGTATTCGTCGTGCTGGCCCTGCTGGCGGTGTGGATGGTGCTCACGGTCGTTGCCGAACGGCTGGAGGGCCGGAGTGTGAGACGGCAGGGACAGGTGATGCTGGCCGAGCAGGCCGGTGTCCCGCTCGACCAGGACCAGCGAAACGAGTGGAACGACCCGTACGACGCTGAGGAGCGTGATCGGTGACGAAAGAAGTTCAGACAGACCTACGTCGCGACCCGGCACGCTATCCGGTACCACTGTCTCGTGGTGGCCGCGATCGCGTACCCGATCCCGTGCAGGAGTACCGTAGCGACAGCGAGTTCGACGAGCCCAGCGGGGGACACGGGCAGTTGCATCTGTAGCGATAATCTAACGCGTTTCAGTTAAAAACTCGGTCACTCGTCGCCGAACACCTGACTCCCGATCTCGGACAGCTCACTCGCTTCGATGTGGCTGTACATCTTGCTTGTCGTCGCCGGGTCGGCGTGCCGAAGGGCTCGCTGCGCCGCCGAATGATCGGCCTCCCGGAAGTACATCTCACCGGCCCCACGCCGGCCGCCGTGCAGCGTCAGGTAGTCCTTCGAGTCCTCGCTGGTGTCGACGCCCGCGGCATCGCTCAGCCGCTTGAACAGCCGCCTGCCGCCGGAGGTAGACAGCGCCGGCGGCCGGCTGTCGAACTCCCGGATCGCTTCGAGCGGGTCGTCGAACGGTTCCAGCCACTCCTCCACGTCGGCCTCGTCGTGGCCGCGGTCGCGGAGGTCCTCGCGGACCGCACCCCACAGTGAGGGCCGGTGGAACGTCGGGAACAGCGGCCAGTCGTCGCTCGCGGGGTCGAGCACGTCGTGCCACCGCCGCAGCGCGGGGAGCGGCTTGTCGGTCAGCGGAGCCTGCTCGTCGTCCTGGCTCTTGCCGAACACGTCGATCGTCCGGTTCTCCAGATCGAGGTCAGCCCACGTCGCGCCGTTGCGGCCGTCGCGATCGTCGTCACTGCGGGACAGGACCTCCGCCCCACGGACGCCGGCGTAGCCGATGAGGTACGCGAGCGCGCGGTCACGAACGGGGGCGAGAGCGTCGCTTCCTTCCTCGTCGATGGCTTCGTGCGCCCGCTCGTCGACGTACTGCAGGAGCGTCTGTCGCTGCGCGGGACTCCAGAACTGCTGGTCGGCCGACGAGCGCGACGGCCGGTCGGGCATCTCGTCGATTACGGTCGCCGAGTCGGCGGGGTTGTCCTCGAGGTCGCGCCATGCGACACACCACGCCAGATACGACCGGACGGCGTTGAAGTATGTCCACGCGGTCCCGCGGGTGATTCCGCCGTCGGCGTCTCCGTCGTTCGCCTTCACGCGCCGGGCAAGGTACTTCGGGTAGCGGGCGAGCGTGCGTTCGTCGATGCCCTCCAGGTACTCCGTTCCAGTATGCTCGTGCATCCAGTCGATCCACGTCGGGAGGATGCGTTCGAGCTGGGCGGCGTACGCGCCGGAGCGGTCGCCGCTCTCAGGGTCGACCGTCTTCGCCTTGTAGTCGAGGAAGTCGTCTAGTGGGTCAGCGAGTGGTGTGTTCCCGGCGCTGACCCCGGGAGTAGCGTCGTTCTGGCTGGGGTCCATCGTGTCAGTGTACCCTACAGCGTCGACCCACTAGAATGTACTGTTGTTTTTCAGGCTAAACGTGAGTGGGTGCAGACACGGCGTTTCCGGTAGAGAATCGCAAGACGGCTGTACGATAGTCTTGTTGAGCGGTGGTTCTAAACCACATATGACTATACAAAACTGTGGTCTCTATCGCTAGTCACGAACTCCGGCGCAACAAGCGTCTGACGCCCGCTCCCACCGCCCGAGCTTAGAACGTGAGAAGAACGCCGATGCCGATGCCGACGAGAACACCGATCGCCACGCCGATGAACACGCCATCCGCGGCTGTAAGCGGCGGCGACTCGTCCCAGCGTCCGCACTGCGTGCAGCGCTGTCCTGATCCCATGAACGCGTCGTCGACGTAGTCGTGGCCGTGGAGGCGGCAGTACAGCGGGGCAAACGGGCCGTACGGAAGCGACGGCGTGACGTGATCGGTGTCTGATTCGCTGTTCTCACCGGTCATAATTCCCTCCGAAGCAACGCCAGCGACCCCAATACCGGCTGCCAGAGGATTCGAACAACGTTCCCAGCGGCGAGGGCCGCCCTCGTCCTCATGGACAGCGAACCCGAATCGCGGTTCCGATAGTAGTCGTGGACTTCCTCGACGGCCTCGCCAGTCCCGAAGTAGTAGTCCAGATCGTTCGCGAACTCGTGGCGGAGGAGTCCGGTGAACGTCTTTGCGGCGTCCGTCGCGTGCCCTCGCTCGTGCTGGAGAATGAGATCGTGGGCTTTCGGATACTCTTTCAACTCCTCGTCGAGGACGATGACGTTGTACCGGTAATCGTAGTGGTTCTCAGCGCCGGGGAGGTAGTAGACCTCCGGGTCAGCGTCCTGCTCGCGGGTCGTCGTGCAGTTGCGTTCCATCATGCGTTTTCTTCACGCCAGGAATGTTCGATTACGCTCTCGTCGTAGGTCACGTACTCACAGACTGCACAGACGGCGACCGAGGCCGCGTCGGGCGTGGCGATCCAGTTTCGCGATCCACAGCTATCGCAGGGTTCGCCCATCGTCCCGTGGTCATACAGATCGCGGTGCTTCGCACAGAGCGGGCGGCCGTTCCGAGTCGCCGCAGGGTTCGTCTGGCACGCCGAGACGCCGCAGGACTCGCCTGCGACGGCTCCCGACAGCGCTGTGATCAGGTCGTCAGCCATCGTCCTCGAACCCGTAGCCTTCTCGGAGATCACTTTCAGCACAGCCAAGCCGGTTCGCCGCCTCCATCCGGCAGTAGGATTCGTCGCCGCCGTCGACTTCGATCCACTCACCTGTCGTAGCGTCGTGGAACACGCGGGTCATGCCGTCTCACCGTCCTCCCGTTCGATCCGCAGTTCGCCCGTGACGCGAACCGTCTCGGGGAGCGTTCCGGCGCTGTCCGGTTCGCCGACGACCTCGACTGCCGCGTCGCCGACATCCACCATCCCGATGTTCGACAGGTCGATCGAGTCGGCGACGGTCGTGTCGATTTCGACCGTGACGGTGTCGGGGTTCTCGTCGGTCATCGGTCGGCCCCCGGTTCGCCGGCCTCCTTGTAGTCGACCTCATACTGCCGCCCGTGGAACTGCCGCGTCCACGCCGGACAGTCGGTACACTTCCAGACGGTCACCATCTTCCCCTCGGAGACGGTCATCCCGCCGCGGACCCACTGGTGGTTGTCACACTGCCAGCCGTCAGACTGAGGGATGAGGACGCTTCGGTTCGACTCCTTGTAGCCGCCATCCCACGTGCCGGCAAACTCTGAGAGCGTCTGCCGGTACTGATGCGACGCGTAGTCCCCGGAAAGCGACCACTCCAGATCGTGCAGGAGTTGAGCGATCCCCTCCAGCAGTTCCGCCTCGTCCTCGTCGAGCCGCGCGCGCCGCTTGACCTCGCGGACATCCTGGAACAGGTAGTCGAGACTGCCGCCGCTCATGCCGAATCGGCCTCCGTAACCAGCAGTTTCTCCAGCCCCTCGCGGTCGTCGTAGTCCTCCGGCAGCGCGTCGGCCGACACGAGGTCGTACATCAGCGACGCCAGTTCCGAGACGACCATCTCGCGCCGCTCGGGGTCGTCCTGTTCGAGGTGCCGGACGTACACGTCGTGGCGGATCTTCGCCCACTGTTCGCCGTCGAGGTGGCTGATGTCGCGGGCTTCGTCCCACGTGTGCTCGCAGGCGGTGCGTTCGGCGTCGCAGTCGGCCTTGACGTACTCGCGGCAGGGCACGCAGATGAGCAGGCCCGGCCAGTCAGTGTCGCTACTCGACATCGATCTCCACCTCGTCGCGCTTCGCCGCCGGCGGCAGGCGGTCCTTCGCATCCAGGCGCTCGACCACGTCGTCTGGGAGGCCACCCGCGGCCGGGTCCATGACCGTCGTCACCTGCCGGTTCGCCAGCACCGAGACGATGAAGATGTCCGCCTCACACTCCGCACAGCGGATCACGCCGACGTCCCGGTCGGTGTCGAAGCGGAACTTCTGCCGGCGGTCGCCACAGTCCGGACACTCCGGACAGACGAGCGGCCCGCTCATGCGAAGTCCTCCAGGCTCGTCGGCTTTGGCCTCGGTTCGGTGTCGATCCGGTCTTTCGAGACGGTGCCGATCGGGTAGTCGTCGTTGGCGTAGCCGTGGAGTTGGTCGACGACCGTCTCGAACGGGCCGTACGCGTCGGGAACGGGGACGCGTTCCTGACACTTCCAGGTGTAGTCGAAGGCCCAGAACGCTAGGTCGCCGTCCTCGACGGTGACGTACATCGGATTCGGGTTCGAGTCGATCCGGACGGCCTTCGTGTCTGGGTTCTCCCACAGCAGTTTCAGCGCGCGTTCTGCCGTGTGGTTGCACTCCGTCTCGGTCGGTCGCAGGTTCGTACGGTCGATCTCCGTGTCTTGATCGTGCATTAGGTCTCGCCTCCGTTGCCGTCGGTCGCCGTGTCGACTGAGCGAAGTTGATCCGCCAGCCCTCGTTTGAGCCTGACCTGCGTTTCGTCGTAGCCGTCGCCATAGCAGAGGGAAATCCCCTGATGGTATCTCCCCGCGTCCGTGGTCGTCTCCAGCGATTCCAGCACGTCATCGTAGTCCTCGCTCGGGACCACGATCATCCAGTCGTCGGGACTGTCAACCCACTCAGCGAACTCTCGTATCCGCTCTGCAATCTGCTCAGTCCCGCCCGTAGACGGCTCACTCGACACGCCGGATCACCTCCCGCGGCCGCAGTTTCTCGCAGGTGTTCGCCTTCGAGTCGAGGTCGTAGGCCAGCGCCTTGCTGTCGTACTCCCGCTCCCACGGCGGGATTACGACGCGGTACTCGTGCCCGTCGACGGCTTCGACAGTAATGCCGGGACCGAGGCGGTCGGGGTCGATCCCCAGATCGATCACCTCGAACTCGGCTTCGCCGTGCTCGACGAACTCGGTTTCCGAGTCACCATAGACGCGCTTGGTCGCGACGACGGGACTCCAGCCCTCGCGCGGGTCGTACTCGGCCGTCAGGTCCCACAGCGGGGCGCGGTGCCCGTCCTCGGCGACGGTGACCGCGTGGGTCGTGATCGCGCCTGTGCTGTGTTTTCGGATGTCGTCGACCGTGCCGACGAACCGGTCCGCGTCGGCGGGCGTGACCCGGACCGTGTCGTCCGTCGCGAGTGGTTCGAGGTCGGGGTGGGTTGGTTCGTCCGCCATCACGCATCACCCTCGTTTTGCTGCGCGTTCGGCTCGATAGTCTGTAGCTCGTCGAGAAGGTCCTGCATCTCGGTGACCTTCTGCGAGATGTCTTGGAATCGGCGCTCGACGTTGTCCTCGAAGTGTTCCAGTTCGTTGTCGAGACTGTTGAACTGGCCGCCCTCCAGCGCCTGCACGAACTGCTTGGCCTTGTTCAGCCGTTCAATCCGATCGTCGCTGATCGGGTGGACGTACCCCAGTAGCCCAGCGTCCCGGAGTTTGTCGACCGTCTCGGCCTTGTCGTGCAGGTCCTCAGCCTCACGGTCGAGCCGACGGTCGGTCAGTTCCTCCTCCGCCTCCTCGTAGCCGCGCCGGCGGGCTTCCCGGAGGTCCTGTTTCGTATAGTTGGACTCCCCGCCGACGGTTTTCTGGATAAACCGCCCCCAGAACGCCTTGTCGGGCTCGCCCTGCTGGTGCTCGGTCAGCTCCGAGTCGACTTGCTTCCAAATCTGCTCGCTGTTCGGTTTGAGTTCGAACAGTCCCCAGCCCTCAGGTAGCTCCGACTCCTCGACGACGCCGGACCAGGCGACGACGTACCACTCGTCGCAGGCCGTGACGAAGTAGTCCGCCTTCGCACCCTCGTTTTTCTCCGAGAGCCAGTCGGAGCGACTGGCCTTGAACTCGAAGCCGACGACCTTGAAGTTCCGCGACGGGAACGTGTTGACCGCGATTGCGTCGGCCCGGCGGCCGTTCGGGCTGGCCAGTTCGAACGCCAGCGACCACTCCGGTGGGTCGAAGCGGCGTTTGATGGACAGCTTGATCTTGCTGGTTTTCTCCGCGTCGGTCAGGTTCTCCGGGGGTTTGTTCATCAACTCGCGCCACTCGTCCTGTTCTGTGTCGGTGAGTGTCTCCTGCTGTGCGTCGCTCATTCAGGCATCGCCTCCGTTGCCGTCCCGTTCCGCCGGATGGATCGGCCCGAGTGTCTTCCAGATGTCCCTCTGCAGGTACGCCGCGTCCGTCCAGTACTCGTGTTCGCCGCCCCGATACGCCCGCACCACCTCGTAGTGTTCGGCGCAGCCGTCGGCGTCCTCAAGCAGGGGAACGATGTCATCGCCGAGTTCGTCAAGCAGCACGAACCCGACGCGGGTGGGATCCTTTTCGACGGCGATCTCCGTGACGACGGCCCACTGCCAGCCGTCGTACTCCAGCACCGTGCCTCGCGTGACGCCGTCGAGATGCGGGTGGTCGAACTGCAGGGTTTCGCCGCCGGCCATCACTCGTCACCTCCAGCGAACGCGTCGAGCGACTGGTTCTGTGCCTCACGCATCGCCTGCTGGAGTTCGGCGACCGACTCTACGCCCTCGCGGTCGTCGTAGAACGTCAGCAGCCACACGGTCGCCTCACGGAGTTCCGAGCGGTCCGCCCCCGTTTCGACGCTGTGGACCTCCGTGCCGTCGATCGTGAACACGAAGGTGTCCTTCGGGCCGGGCGTGCGCTTGGACGTACGCGTGAGTGCCGTGCCATCCTGGTGTTCCCATTTGGTGTGGAACTTCCCGTGGTCGGCGATGTCCCAGCCGCCGGGGACGGGGTAGCGCAGGTTGGCCTTCGACCACGTCTCGACGTCTTCCCACTCCTCGTGCATCGGCGGGTCGGGGATCGACGGCGGTTCGTCCGGGACGCCGCTGTAGTCGGTGTCGTCCGACATCACTCGCCACCTCCGCCGGCACCCCGACAGCCGGGGCACCACTGTTCCTCGTTGCCGTCTACCTCAACGCGGGTGAGGTTCACGTCGTTCGTGATTTCGATCCCACAGCCGTCGCAGTTGTCGGGTTCGTTCTCGGACATCATTGCCACCGCTCGGGCGTGTCCGCGCTCCGGATAACTGTCGCACTATGCACGTCCATCCGCCAGCGTTCGAGCCGCAGCGACGCGTCGATACACTTCGTACACGGCCGCAGGTTGAACTTCATCACCGCTTCCTCGGCGTCGGCCGCCTCGACCGCCGACCACAGCGACCCCTCGGGGAGCCGCTGGCCGCATTTGGGGTGGTACTCGTAGTCGTACTCGTCGCCGTCGCAGGCGGCCCGCTCGTGGACCGTCCCCGCCGGCGACGAGACGAACCGGCAGTCCGCGGCCTCGTGGACGGTGTCGCCGTTCGGGAGCGTTCGGGTCCGGCGCTCCGGGCGGTCGGTGTCACTCGGCACCGTGATCACCCCCTTCGACGCCGGGGTAGGTCGGCACCCGCAGCGCGACGTTGTGACTCCCGCGGTCGTCAGTCGACGGGAACACGTACCGATACACGCCCGCATCGGTGTCGCTCCCGACACTGCTGAACTCCGCGGCCTCGCCCCACGCGTCGTACACGCCCCACGACCGCGGGCCGTTGCTCGTCGGCGCGACCTCGATCGTCGTCTCACCGTCGGGCGTGTGGAACCGAAACACGTGCTTGCCGACGAGTTCGCCGAGCTGCATCTCGACGCAGTCCTCGTACCCCAGGTCGAACTTGTCACCGTGGTACGCGACGTTGACCGGGTGACCGCGGACGACCATCTCCGTGTCCTCGCTCACCCAGTGGTGGTAGTCCTCGTCGCCGACGTACTCGCGTGGCCCCCAGTCGTCGTGTTCCAGACGGCCGCCATCGGGGAGTGTTTCTGCATCTACGTCGTCGGCGTCGAGCACCTGCGGCGCGGCGAGCCCAGTCTGTAACTCCGAGAAGTTCGTCTCGTCGAGGCAGTCGCCGTGGACGGCGAACGCGTGGTCCTCACGCATCACGCGAGCGAGTTCGTAGTCCGCACCGCCGTCGCCGACACGTTCGAGTGCGTCGGCGATCGCCTCGGCGGCGTCCGCCACCGACAAGCCGTACTCCTCCCCCACGTCGTCGGGCATCTCGGCTTCTTGGATGACGAGGCGGTCACCGGACTCCATGTCGATCGGCTTCCCGCAGATGTCACAGCGGCCGGCGTTCTGCGTGATGGAGTGGTCCTGCATCACTGCCCCTCCCGCTGTTGGTCGAGTTCGTTCGTGAGCGCCGTCTCCAGTGCCTCGGTGTTCTCGACGGCGTCGAGCAGGCGGTCGTGCTGGTCGCCGCCCAGCGCCGCCGCGGAGACCTCGTTGAGCGCCGCCAGCGCGTCGCGGACCTTCGACTGGGCGCGCTCGGTAACGTCGGCGTCGGTCATGCTGTGGCCTCCGTCGGTTCGTAGTGTTCGGCCCGGAACGCGTCGATCGCCTCGCCTTCCAGCAGCGGGACCCACGCACAAGTCTCGCACTTGTAGGGGCGGTTCTTGAACTTCGCCGGGTTGCCGACGAGTGGGTTCGTCGCCTCACAGCGCGGACAGACGAACGCCCAGTAGAACTTCCCGTCATCCAGCGCCGACTCGTCGAGACCGTGGTCGGTCGTGAACGTCAGGCAGATCCCCTCGTCGTTCTGCAGGCGCTCGCGGTAGGCGTCGTGGTGTTCGTCTTGGAACCACTGCATGAGGCGCGTCCGCGTCTGATCGCCGACGCCGTCGACGGTGCTAAGGTCGGCCCCCTCGCGGAGCGCGTCGACGAGGCTGTCCACCGACGGATAGGCCACTTCGACGGCGCTGGCCTCGCGGTCCCGCAGGCCGAGCGTGTCTGTGAGCGTGTCGTGCCAGTCGTCGGTAGTAGTCTGCGCCGTCATGCTTCAGCCTCCCGGGGCTCCGTGATCTCCATCTGAACGAACTCCTCGACAGTCAGTCCACCCTTGAGCGCGGTGAGCACCTCATTCTGGAGTTCGGGTTTAACACCGGCTGTCCTAACGTCGAATCCCAGCGATGCATCGCCCGAACCGAAGGGACTCTCGCAATGGATTCTTGTGATCGCGCCTTTGTCAACAACGTCGACGACCGTCTGTTCGGTCGTCTTCTCGTCGCCGTTGACTCTCAGCGTCGCTTCGATCTGGTCCCCTTCGGAAAGTTCCAGCAGCGCCGCAGCAATCTCGGTTGGGTCGTTGTATGTTTCAACCATGGTCAGCCCACCTTCGAGTAGCCGACCTGTTCGGTTTGCTCGCTGTCGACGGGGTAGCCGGTCTTGCGCTTGACCATCTCCTCCGCTTCAGCGGCGGTTTCGGCCGTCCGTTCGTACCGCTCGTAGCGCTCCCCGGACGGCGTGTCCGGATCGGGTTTCACGACGGTGACCCCCCAGTCGGCCATGAGATCAACGCCCTCCTCGAACGCGGCATCGTCGAGAACACCGAACACCTCTCCGGCCGTGTCGTAGATGTCGCGCCAGGACTCGCCCTCGTCGCGGAGGTCCCGGACGATCTCGCTGAATGGGTTGTCGTCGGGGAGGCCGCCCTGCTCCGCGACGACTTTCGTGGCGCGTTCGGTCCCGTCGCGTGACTCGTCGAACTGCGGTTCGGGGCGGCTCATGCTTCACCCCCGTCGGTATCGGCGGATTCAGACGCGCCGTCGGCGGACACGGACAGTTGTGCTTCCCAGATACGGCCCGCCGTCAGCGGGCCGATCTTGTCGGCGCGTTGCAGCTCGTCAATCTCAGAGATCGGAACTTCGTCGGCGCTGCCGAACTCCGCGATGAGTGCCTCCAGCCGCGTCTCGCCGAGTTTCTCGACAGGTGTGCCGATCCGCTCTTTGAGGCGTTCTGTCTCGTTCATACTTCGACCTCGCCGTTCCGCTCGGCTCGCTTCTGCTGGATCGTGTCCTCCAGTCCGTTAGGGCGGTACGGGGCGAGTACGAACCGCAGTCCGTCGCCGGTTTCGACGGCCATCGGGTACGCGTCAGAGAGCCGCAGCGTCACGTCGCCGCCCGGCGGCAACGCGGTAGCCATGTCTCGCAGGTACGACGCGGCGTACCGCGAGAGCGCCTGCCCCTCGATCGTCACGTCGTCGCTGATCGGCCACAACCCCCGGCCGCCCTTCGGCGGATCCGGGCAGAACGAGACAACCCGGGAGCCGATACTGATCCGAATCGGGTGCCCGCCAGCCACGTCGGCGACACCGACGCCCGCCTTGAACTGCCTGACTGGGACGGTCGCGGTCGCGGCCTCGCCTCGGATCGGGAGTTCGGGACGGGCAGGGGTCACGTCGAGGGTATCCAGCGCGACCATCCGGTGCCAGTCGATGGAGTTCGAACACGAGAACGACAGCGGCGAGTTCTCGTCGGGCTCGCGGTCGAGGCGGACCGTCACCGACTCGGTCGGCGCACCGGTGAAGGTTGCGGCCCGGTACAGCGATCCGGTCTCGACGCCGACGGTACACGCCTCGAAGTCGGTCGTGTACTCGGCGTCGATCGTCGTCTCGACGCTCGCCACGTCGTTGTCGCCGGCCGTATTGATGTAGAGGCCGTCCTCGGTGAACTGCAGTCGGCACCGCTCGACGATGCTCTTGACCGCCGCGAGCTTGCGGCGGAGTTCGGCCTGATCGACTTTGGCTTCGAGGTGGTGCTGGGTCAGCCCGTCAACCTCCGGGTATTCGCCCGTCATGATTCGGCCTCCATCGCTTCGCGCCCCAGCTCCCGGCACTCGATTGTCGTGTCGTCACAGATGGGCTTCGCTTCCAGATGTTCCTCGATGGTATCGTCGAAAATCTGGAACGTCTCTATCTCGTCGCCACACCCCACGCAGATGTGCGTCACCTCGGCGGTGGGGGCGTCATTCTCCTCGATTACCACACCACCATTCAGGAACTCACTTCGGTGTGTCTCGCCGTCTGTCGTCTCGGCAGTAGTGGTTTCTGCCATACGCGATCATACTATATCCGCTTACAAATAGTTTCTGCCTGTATAAGCACAGACTAAGACCACATAGAGATAGAACAGGCAGAACCTATTTCCCACGGGATAGAATAAAGTCCTATATGGCCAGCCAGAGACACCGCGGAACAATGGACCGTGGGCTGCTGACGGAGAGCCAGCGTGAATTTCTCCGCGGGGAGAAAGACGACGTCGACGAGCAGACCTATCGCTACAACGTGCGGTCGGACTTCCGCCAGCGGATGGACCGATTAGAAGAGGATCTGGAACTGTTGGAACAGGCGGGCGAGGACGACCTGATCGACGAATTCAACGACCGGTTCGGTGCGAGTGAGTTCGAGCAGCAACTCGACCGGCTGGAAGAACAGTTCGAACAGCGGCTCGCAGGGTTTGAACAGGAACTCAACCGGCTCCGGGACGAGCAGGGGGACGACGAATGAGCCTGCTGTTCAAGCCCCGCCACATCGAGGCGATCCGGGAGGGGGTCAAGACCGCAACGCGACGAGACTGGGCCGACGGCTACCACCGGCCGTCTGAGGGCGATATCCGAATGGCGGTCACGGAGATGTTCACCAGCGACGAGGAGTGTGACTGCTACATCCGTGTCACCGACGTGTACCAGGAGCCGCTCGGCGAGATGGATCACGAGGACGCCCAGAAGGAAGGCGGCTACGACATGGCCGACTTCCGCGAAGCGTGGGAGCGGATCAACGGTGAGTGGGACCCGGAGCTCGTCGTCGACGTGGTCGAGTTCGAGTACGTCGGGCGAGAGCGGCCGAACTCATAGAACGGGATCCACCTGAAGTAAGGAATGGGGAATGATCTTCCTCTATGTTACTCGCAAATAGTCTGTCTGCGGTTCATAAGCTTCGCCTTGGTGTTTCAGATGAGTAACCAACTCCTCGATTTTAGAATAGTCTCCCAGTCCGATTTCGACACCACGGTCTAAGACTAAATCGATGGGGGCTCCCTCGTCATACTCTGATTCTAGTTCGCTGATAACACGCTTTAGTTTGTCAAGTTCTTCTCGTTTTTCTTTATCTTCATGCGCTGCCGTGTCTACAACATCTGCGTCAAACCTCCCAGTTTCAAAGTCAACTCCAAGCGACAGAAGAATGTCCTTGAGCAACTGCCGCGATCTCACTGCATCTGACTCGGTGGTTCTTTCAGCGAGTCGAAGTCGGGCGTGAGCAACGGTAAATCGGATCAAGGTATCTGTGAGACGGCCCGTCCCAGGGTAATACTCGAGTTCTTTCTCAGCTACCACTTTCTTATATTCAGTTAGAAAATCAGAAATCTCGTCCCGGGATTCGTCGGTGAGCACAGGCGTATACGACTGTGCGAGTTCAAGGTACTGCTGGGCTAATTCCAGTGGAAGCTCATCTTCGTCTGTGTCCACCTGATTGCTCTCCTGTTGACGGTTCGTGATAGCAAGATCAACACTATGGAGAACAGACGGGGATAGATCGATCTGTTTGGAAATACTCTCGTACTGGTCAAAATCGCCATATTTGGGATTTTGAGCCAGCAAAACTGAACCTGAAGTAGAGACTGTTTCACGATAGTTCGCCTTCGCAAATGAATAGCGGCCAGTATCGAGGATCTGTTGAAACGACTCTTGAGTCTTTGAGCCAAGAGAATCGAACTGCTCGATGATGGTGAAGTCTGTCTCACTGTCTAAAAGAGGGCCAGGTGTGAGATCTCCCCCCGATACGCTTCCAATAGCACCTGCCTTGGTAGTGTTCGTCCCATTTAGGTGATGAACAGAGCCCGGGGCCAATTCTGAAACCCGGGTCAAATATCGAGACAGGTTTGCACCTGCATCAGAGACGATCGCTAAGTGGATATCCCCAGATATTCCTTCACCGAAATCAACCTCAAAATCGTGGGAACCAGCTAGCTGGAGAACTACACAACGGGAGACATCTGCATCTATGTCTTGCTGGTCAAGCGTCGCCGAGAGCCGATCGTACATATCGTGTGTTGTGGCCAGTTTTTGGAGTTCTTCGTCATCTCCACTCTGAGACATACCGTTCTCAAACATCTGGGATGAATTAATAGTGCCGCTCGGTGTCCTCGTGTAGATCATACCCACAACGACAGTCCGGACTGCTGCCCAATGCTGTCGTCGACGGGACACAGAAACCGCCACTTCGCACGCTCTCGAATCGCTTTCTCCGGTCGGTTCCCCGCCTGCGAGGGCGTCGTTTTCCCCGCCCGCTCCCAGCCTTTGTCCCGGAGCGCCCGAATCATCGCGCCGTCGTAGTCTGCGCGGACGAACGTCAGCAGCAGCGCCACACCGCGCCGGCGGGCGTGGTCGCGGACGAACCGCTCTTGCGAGGCGGCCAGCGCCGCCGACGCGAGGTTGGGCATCCGGACGCCGAGGCAGATCCGCGCGGCCTCGACGATCTCGTCGCCGGCGTACTCCCGGCCGTCGTATTCGAGCGCGCGAATCAGCGGGAACCGATACGTAATCGCACCGACGAGCTGGTCCTGAAAGAGCAGGCCATGGTGCGCGAGGTTGACCGTGGGGACGTCGGGCATATACGAGTGATGTGCGGCGTAGATGTCGCCGGCGACGTGCTGGGGGATCGGCTCGACCGTGACGTGGTCGGCGAACGCGCTCCCGAGCGGCACCGTCACGGGTGGGCGCTCGCGGTCGCGATGGATCGGGCAGTCGCAGTCCGGCCCGAGGTCGTCCTGATGGAACCGGTCCGTCGCTGGGGAGTCGGCGCTGACGGTCCTGGTCATGCTGACCCGCCCGCGAACGTCCCGAGCGTTTCCTGCCGGGCAAGTTCGTCGGCGCGCCGGCGTTCGTAGGCGGCCTTCGCGTCGGGTTCGATGTCGATCGCCAGCACGTCCGCTCGGTCGCCGTGGTCTAGCTCGGCGGCGATCGCCGTCGGCGCGGTCCCGGCACACGGCACGAGGACGCGGTCGCCGGGAACGGTCGTGGCGGCCAGCCACGCCCGATACGGTCCGAGCGGCTTGGCGGTCCCCCAGCCGTACTGCTCCCGTTGCCGCGGGGCGGGCTGGTGTGTCGGGACTTGCACCGGACAGGCCCCGGGCGAGGCCAGGACGACCGGGTAGCCACCGCTGGCGAGGTACTGCCCGGGCGTCGAGCGGTCGGGCGTCCCGTCGCTTGCGAGCGCCGTCACCGACCCGGTGGCGTACTGGTCGGGGCCGAGCCGGTCGGCAAGATACTCGACGAGGCGGGGGAGAAGCCATGAATCCGCGTCGACGACGAGCGTCCCGCCGGGTTCGCACACGCGCAGGCACTCGGCGAGGACCTGCCGGACGGTGAGGTCGGGATCGCCGTCGACGTGATCGGCGTCGGCGCTGAATGGGTGGGTGGGGTACTCGACACCGAACGCGTTGCCTCGCTTCGGCCGCGCCCATGCGTCGTCGAGATGGATGAACGCGGCGCTGTCGGCGGGCTCGCCGGCCAGTACGTCACGGACATCCCCGATGCGGTACGTGACGCTCATCCCGACCACTCCGTGACGGTCGCCTGCGCGCTCTCCGGATCGCCAGGCTCGGGATCGGGCGAGCCGGTCTCGTCGGTCGCTTCCTCCAGCCGGTCGAGGTAATGCCAGTACTGGTTCTGGAACACCGTCGTCGTGTCGCAGCTATCGAACCCCGTCTCGTAGGCCCACACGAGGCCGTCCGCACCGCTCGGGTTCCCCACGTGTGTCCGCAGCTCTCGCTCGCGAGCCTCGGCGACGATCTGCTCGCCGTGCGCCCGGAGCCACCGCTTGGATCCGCCGACGAACACGCCCTGACAGCCCTCGATCGCCTCGAACTGGGTCCGGATCGGAAGGCCGGGCTGGATGACCCAGTAGCGCATGAGTTCGCCAGCGCCGAGCGGGAGCGGCCGGTCGTACAGCCACTCCCGATGCAGGTCGATCGTCGCCCGGGCGTCACCGGGGACATCGGGGAGGACGACGAAGTCCGGCGCGGTTGGCATCTCCGTCAGGGCCTCCTCTAGCGTGGCGATCCACAGCTCCCCGTCGAACCGATCGGAGAACGCGCCGTTGTCGAGGAAGTACGGGCCATCGTGGGGCGTCATCTTCTGGGGCGTCCACCCGTAGCCGTGCGTGTGCGACGGCGCGTGTTCACGGGCTTTCCGGAGGTTGTCGGGAGACGCGCCGGTGTAGTACAGCCGCATCACTCCCCACCTCCGGCGAACGCGTCGAGGCCGAACTGCGTGCCTGCCGCGGCGGGATCGTCGTCGACGTCCGGCCGCCGGCGCTCGGCATCGGCCTCGCGGATCCCACTCGATTTGAGCGCCAGCCGCTCACAGACGCGCTCCAGAAACCGGCCGGGGTCGGGCGCGTCGGCGTCAAGCGGTTCGAGCCGGTCCTGTTCTCGGATCGGGTCGTACAGACGGCCCGCCACCAGTGCGGTCGCGTATCCGAGGTCCCGCGGCGGCAGGACGACAAAGCGCGGGGTATGGGCCTCCGGGCAGGCCCAGTAGGGTGTCTCACCGGGGGCCTCGCCGTAGGTCTCCACGGTGGCCCCACAGTGGGGGCACCGGCCGGGCTCGCGCTCCGGTTCGACGTTCATCGCTCACCACCGTCCGTCACGACCTCGACGGCGTCGCTCATCCAGCCGATCTGCTCGAACAGCCCGCCCTGCGCTTGCTCGACCTCCTGAAACGGGAACGACACCGCCAACGCGCCAGGGATCCGAAGTGCGTCGAACACGCCGCGGGCCGCCAGCGGGTCGCGGTAGTCCGTGCCGAGCAGGATCTCCAGGTCCACGTCCCGCGGGTCGATCCCGCCGGCGGCCTCGTGGAGCCACGCGGCGAGCTGTTCGTGTACGTCAAGCGCCCACCGGTCGAGTAACGTCGTCACGGCGTCGCCGTTCGGGAGCCGCTGGTCCGAGTCGATCGGGATGCCCCGCAGGTCGTCGGGCGTCTTCTCGTAGTAGTCGATCGGCGTCCCGGGGTGGAGGACGGCGTGTTCCGCGGAGATGATCCGCCCGTCGTCGGCACACGTCTCGTAGTAGCGGCGCTTGTTGACCCAGTACGCGCCCTTGTACCGATCCTTCGCCGGCATCGGGTCGTCGTCCTCGAACTTCGACCCAGAACAGCCGACGGCCGCCAGTCGGAGCGGGTCGCGGTCGCGGTAGTCGGCGATCGCGTCGCGGACGCGCTTGCAGTAGCCCATCCCCCAGCCGACGCCGCCGATGTCGGCCCGGCCCCGGTCGATGTTGTCGACGGCGTCACGGACGGCGACGAGGTCGTCGCAGGCCGTCGCGAGGCGGGCGGGCATCAGGTCAGGGACCCACACGTCGCCGAGAATGTCCATGAGCAGGCGGTACAGGTCCCGGTCCGCCGCGGGGACCGTCGTCACGTCCCGGACGCCATGCACCCAGTGACTCGACACCGCGAGGTCGCCGCTCGGGAGACCGTGCTCGCGAGGGCGCGGGACGTGCGTGGCCGTCACGCCGACCACCCCGTGAGCGCTACCTGTTCACCGGGCGTCGCGTCGGCGGTGTCGTCAGCTTCCTCTTGCTGGGGGGTGAGCACGCCGTCATCAACGGCCGCCTCGATGCGGGCGCTGTGGGAGGACCGCACGCGGTGGCCGCTTGGGCGCTGGCACTTGCGGCCGGAGTTTGCGTTGCACTTCGGACAGACGACCCCACGGGCGGCCTCGTCGCGCTCGTCGTGGTTCCCATCTATCGGCTCCGGTTCGGCCTCGTCTGCCAGTTCGCGGGCGCGCTCCCGGATCTGCTGACGTTGCTGGGCGTACGTTCCGGTGCCGTGTTCGCGGGGCGTGTGCGGATTGAGTGCGTACCAGCCGTCAGCGGCCGCATCGAGGCGAAGCCACTCCGCCGGCGTCGGGTCGTTCGCGCCGATCATGACGAGGTGGTCCCGCGTCGGGTGGGGCTGACTGTTCGCCTCGGTGAGCGGTTCGCCGCCACAGACACAGGCGACGACGAACTCCCCGCCGTCCCAGAACATGATCCGAACCTCGTCGCCGGGGGGCGCGTGCTGGCCACCGAGCGGGCAGTCATACGTCACGATCGCCTCGTCGGTTGGTTCCGCACTCTGCATAGGCCCCGCCGCGGAGTCGAACCGCGGACCGCCCGGTCGGGGCAGGTCGTGTCCGTCGTCGCGCTACGCCTGCGATTCGGCGACGCCCGTCACCGCGCCCGTCTCCGGGTCCTGCTCGACCGTCGCGCCGCAGTGGCCGCACACCCAGCCTGCAACGCCGTCAGCGTGCCCGAGGTGGTACGCCTCCACGTCGCTCTCCCCACAGCCCGGACAGTCGAGCCGCGTCGACTGTCGCAGGTCGACGCTGTGGCCGTGGACCTCAGCGTCGAGCGTGTCGCGGACGACCCGCTCGGCCAGCACGCCGATCGCTTCGTTGCACGCCCGCCGCGCTTCGGCGAGGTGGCCGACCGCCGCCGGCTCGTCACCGTCGAACGTCCGGAGGTTCCCCTGCCGGTCGTCGGCCGCGTACTGCGCCTTCCACAGCGCCCGGAGCGTCTCGTCGTTGACCAACTCCTCCTCGGCGCGTTCCCGGGCGTAGCCGGTGAGGTCGCGGTCGTCGACGAACTCCCAGACCCACGCCCCGAACGACAGGCTCATCGCTGGCCCTCCGTGTCGGTCGGGGTGTGGGTCGGCTCGGGCAGGTCAGCGGCGTCCGTGACGCCGTTCGCGCCGGCCTGGGGACCGGGCGCGTGGTTGGCGCGTTGGGCCGACTGGTACCGCTCGGGCGTGTAGAGCTTGTAGGTCCGGAAGCCGCGGATTTCCGTCTCGCCGGCGAGGATCGCCGCCGTGTCAATGCGGTGGGTCGTGTCCTCCGACTCGGGCGACGCGGTCAGCGTCTTGCCCGTGCTGGAGGTCTCGCCCTCGACGATCGCCGGCGTGTGCATGACCCGCGTGATCCCGACGATGAGTCGCACCGTCTCGTTGGCGGGCGTTCGGGAGTCGGCCTGTGCGTCGGTCGGAGTCGCTTCCGCGCTCATATCTATACAGTACAGCCCCAATCCCTTATACTTTACTGAGTATAGTAGTCTGTACTATTCTGAGTAAACTACTTGAGTCAAGACCGTAGATATTGAAGTAGCATGGCTACGGCGCTACACACAGTGACAGTGAACGAAGATCACACCCCCGGTGACGCGGAGGAACGCGTATTACGGGCGTTCAAGCACGATGTCGAGACGTTTGGCGAGTCGCGCATGAGTCCCGGCCTGATTCGGGACCGGCTGGAGGTCGTGGATGACGGCGCGACGAAGCAAAACGTGAACTACGCCCTGCGACAGCTCACCGCCGCCGGCTGGGTCAAGAAGATTTCTGACGGGTTATACGAGTTCGTCGACGATCCCCGCGAAGAATAACGCGATCTACTTCTCACCGACTTGCCCGATGAAGTCGTCGTCGACGAGCAGCGGCGTCTCGCCGTGCTGCGCGAGGTTGTCGGCCATGCCGAGCGCCTGAACGACCGGGTGGCGCTGGTTGACCTGATAGAGCGGACTCCCGTTCATCCGCCGGGTTTCCTCGACCGCTTCGAGGGCGGTCAGCGCGTCGATCTGCCGCGTGAACGTTGCGGGACTCACGTCGGCCAGTCCCTCGTCGTCGCCCGACCCGTAGATGTCGCTCGCGGACAGCTCCTCGTTGGGCCACCCGACGAACGCCCGGAGGATCCGCGCCCGGGACGCCGGCGTGAGGTAGAAATCGAGGACGGCCGCGCCCTCGGTTGCGTCCGGATTGGCTTCGCGGTAGTCCTGGTGGATCTGCATGAGCCGCTCGCGAGTGAACGGCTCCGGGTCGGCGTCGCCAGTCTGGGACGGGGTTGGTGTCATCGTGGGGTGCCTCCACCCCATGCTTGTAGCCCCATTGGTAAAAGTGTTTTGCATAAGTGAGCAATATCAATTCAGTTTTGAGTCTACACTTTTCATAGATGAAAACCTATAAGTGACTATAGCATATACTGTTAGGTGTGAGACAGGGACGAACCCCTTGCCCTCGCGGGCTAATCACAGGAGGTGACAAAAATGGGACAACCGAAATGCGACCGTTGTGGTCTCGAAGGCACGATCCTGTACGAGGAACGGTTCTGGTCCGGCTCCTACACGGAAACCCTTCCCGACGGGACGACCGCGACCTTCGAGACGCTCTGTGACGACTGTCACAGTTCCCTCGTCCGCAACTAAGCGGACGGGTTGACTTCCCATATTTTTTTCGGGGTAACACCGTCGAGAACGGTTCTCCGAGATTACGCGTCGGTCAGGTCGACGATCATCTCTTGCTCGCGAACGTCGACCGTCGTTCCGTGCCGGTAGTGGACGCGCTCGTACAGCACCCGCCCCTCCCCATCGGTTTCGAGTCGCTCTTGCTCATGTAGTTGCTCGCCGGCGTCAGCATCGGGATCGACCAACCCGCGGGAGTGAATCACGGTCGCTTCGGCGGTGCCGTCGGCGTACCGCGTCGTTTCGATCCGCCACTCGTCGCCCCAGCGGTCCCGCGCCGCGCGTTCGAGGCGGTCGATCATCGCGGGCAGATCGTCGAGGTCGGCGGCCATCACTCTGGCACCTCGTCCTTGAACACGGTGACATCCAGCTCGTCGGCGGCCCGAAGCGCGATCACGCCGTCGTCGGCGTACACCGACAGCCGGCCTCCGTCGTCGCGGACCGACTCCGGATCGATCCCCAGCACGTCGTGATAGGACTCCGGGACGATGAACCGCCCCCGCTGTTGGACGGGGCTGGCGTCGGGGTAGCTCCGACCGTCGACCTTCCGATCGACACCGACTGCGACGAGGACGCCGTCCGTCTCGGACTGAAAGAACAGCGACCAGCCCGGCCCGATCCCGGCGGCGTCGAGCGCCGGCTTGGGCGTCACCTCGATCGAGCCGGTCCGGTATTTCGGCACAACCGTCTGTATCAGCGGCAGGCGACGATCCTCGACCTGTGGCATACTTGGAGAATGTACAAGCACAGGCAAAAAAGTAGCGACCGAACCGCGGTGGCC
Organism: Halostella litorea; assembly: GCF_004785955.1. Lineage (NCBI taxonomy): Archaea > Methanobacteriati > Methanobacteriota > Halobacteria > Halobacteriales > Natronoarchaeaceae > Halostella > Halostella litorea. The sequence continues at coordinate 20,797 of NZ_SJER01000008.1, forward strand.
CTGTGGGGGCCGTCAGCGCGTCAGTCGTCGGCCAGCAGCGGGTCCGCCGCCACGGACTGCCGCAGGTAGTCGTAGGTGTCGTACTCGTCACGGCGGCGCTGAGCGACCTCGCGGCGGTCGTCGTCGCGGGCCGTCCGAATCGCCGTTTCGAGGACACGCCGGCGGGCGTCGAGCGTGTCGAGCAGGTCCCGGAGATCGGCGACGTAGGCGCGCACGTCGTCGCCCGGGGCGGGGAACGACGAGTCGTCGCCGGCCATGAGCATCCGCACGCGGCGGACGTGCTTACAGCCGTTGTCAGGGTCCCGACGCCGCGCGTCCGGGCAGTCGCAGGTGGCGTTGCCGAGGTCGACCGTGTACTGCGACTGGCTCGCCGAGTAGACGTGGTAGATCGTCGTCGCGGTTCCGTCGTCGGTCGCGTGGGGAACGACGATCATCGATTCCGTGACGGCGCGGGCCGTGCGCCGGTGGTTCGCGGACAGTTCGTCCATCGCGTACTCGCCGTCGGATTTGACGGCCAGCAGGTCGGTTTCGTTCGACATCGGTAGGGAGTCACGGGCGTTTGCCCGTACTTGTACATTGTACGAGTAGATAATAAAGTTTGTGGTTTATTATAGGCCCTAAATTCGGCTCCCCTCGTGCGTTTTCAATCGGTATCTTTAAGGTTCTTCTTGTATATAATGGTAGTACGGGCGGAAGCCCGTGACTCCCTACATGACCGAGCAACAGACCACTCCCGCCGCGCCCGACTCCCGGCCCGACACGCCGACGGGCAAGCCGGCGGGGATGCCAACCGAGGAGTACAGTCAGCAGATCGCGCGCCTTGTCGCGGTTCGGGACGCGTTCGACGCCGCGCCGCAGGTCACGTCCCACAGCATGTCGCTCGGAGACTCCGGGGCCGTGTCGGGCGTCGTCCGCGTCCTGACGACCGGGCGGCTCGCCGAACTCAACGGGATTCTCGACGAGCATGGACTGGCCGCGTCTGCGGTCACGCTCGGCACCGAGCGGATCGACGGCGAGCGCACGCAGACGCTCGGGTTGGTGCTGACCGAGGCGTAGGGGACCGATCCCCGACGCCCCGCCATGGCTCCGTCCCAATCACGGTGGGCGGCGGCCACGGTCGGGAGCGCGGCCCGCCGGCGTGCGTTCCGCGAGGCCGTGCTGGCCGAGCTGGGTGAGCGCGGCGATCGCTATCGTGAGCGTGCTGCAGTCGCCTATCGGCGGCCCGACACCGTCGATCCGACCGGGATCGCGCTCGACCGCGGCCTCCCGCTGTCCGCTGGGGCCGCCGAGTCGGTCGCTGACGCGTTCGTTGACCGCGTCGACCGTGGCGTCGGCGACGTGTGAGGCGGCGCGTGGCGGCCGGCAGGCGGCGCTCGTCGCAAGCTTTTTCGGCGGGTGGACGGTAGGTTCAGATGCGGACAGTCGGCATCGTGATGTAGGGAGTCACGGGTCGTTCGGTCTCGCCGACTGTCTTTGCTTTCGGAGGTTCGTTCTGGAGCGACAGCAGTTCCTCGCGACAGGCCACAGTAAGCAGTCATTACTGTCCGGTAATGTTTTCATAGTTCGGACAGACAAACCAGTTTGTATGGCAAAACCCGCAAAACTCGCTGTGACAAATCAGAAGGGCGGCGTCGGAAAGACGACCGTCGCCATCAACGTCGCCGGCGCGCTCGCAGACCGTGGCCGTGAGGTGCTGTTCGTCGACCTCGACCCACAGGGCAACGCGACGGAGAACCTCGGCATGATGGAGGCCTATGACGAGCAACCGCCGTCGCTGTTCAACGTCCTCACCGAACCCGACAAGCGCGACGCAATCACGGAGATCACGCGGACGCACCCAGCAATGGGCATCGACGTGGTCCCGTCGAACATCGACATGACGGCGGCCGAGCGGGAACTGACGCTGTCCCGCCGTGGGGCAGAGCAGCTCGCGCTCGCACTCGACGGCGTCGACGACGCGTACGATTACATCCTCGTCGACTGTCCGCCGAACCTCGGCGACCTCGTTGACAACGCGCTGTACGCGACGCAGAACGTTCTCATCCCCGCACTGGCCGAGACGACGAGTAAGCGCGCGTTCGAGCTGCTCCACGACCACATCACGATGCTCGAAGGTGACTACCAGGACGAGGACCTGTCGATCCGTGAGGTCGGCGTCGTGACCAACCGGATCGACGTGCGGAAGAAACAGGCCAAAGAGATGGTCGACTGGATCAACGAGGCCTATCCCGATGTGCCCGTGTGGGAGATTCGGGAACGCGCGGCGATCCAGCGGTCGCTCGACGAGGGCGCGTCGCTGTTCGAGGTTGAGCCCGAGTGCGACCAGCGGGAGGCATTCGAGTCGATCGCCGCGTCGCTGGATGAACAGTTCGGCATGGCGGAGGTCGAACCATGACCGACGACCGCGCAGAGCGGATGCGCCAGCGCCGGCAGCAATCCCAACGCTCACAACCGGACGGGGACGAACAAACAGCACAACAAGCAGAACCATCACAACCATCACAACCAGCAGAACAGTCCGAACCAGCAGAGACAGGCGAACCAGACAAACCAGACGAACAAGTCGAGACGGCCGAGCAGGACGAACCGGGCGAGACAGGCGAAGAGTCTGTGAAAGACGAACACGAAGGCGTGTATGTCTATCTCCCGAAAGCACAGAAGAAGCAGCTAAAGCACGTGTACACCGCCGCCAAGGCGACGTACGAACCCGAGTACGACACGGATTTCGAGAAGAACCGCCACTACTACCCGCTCGTCGTCGAGTTCGGTCTGGAGCGCGTCGCCGACGCGGACGCTGAGGAGTTAGACGAGATGCTCGACGAACTGGATTACTGACGGCCGCCCGCTTTTTCGTAGTCGTGCCCGAGCGCGTCGACGATCGTCTGGAGTGAGATCCCGCACTTGTCGCAGACTTCTGCCTCCCCGTCGTGGACGATCACGTGTTCGCCATCCGGACAGGCGTCGTGAAGGTGTGGCGAGTCCATAGCTACCCATCTCGCTGTGAACGTAAGAACCCACGCTACGCCCGGAGATACTCGAGTATCGCCCGCGCCCGGTCCTCGCCGACGCCGGGCACGGCCTCCAACTCCGCCCGGTCGGCGTTCGCGACCGCCTCGATCGACGCGAACTCCCGGGCGATCGCCTTGCTCGTCGCCGGCCCGACGCCGTTGACCTGCTCGACGGCCGCCCGGATACGAGCGTTGCGCTCGTCGAGATGCAGTTCGAGCCGGCGTTCCAGTTCCTGGCGAGTGATGTCACCGTTCTCGTACGCCCGTTTGGCCTGCTCGACGGGGTCGGGGTCACTCTGGAGGTGGTCGTACAGGACGCTCGCGGCCGCGAGCGCGAGTATGAAAACCGTCAGCCAGTCCGGCGATCCGTGGGTCATGCGTCGTCGGCGTTGTCCTCGCTGTCGAAGGGGTCCACACCGTGGTACTCACCGTACTCCATCCAGAGCGGCTCGACGCCGTGGATGCGACACCAGTCCTTCCGGGCGGCGGCGAACGACAGCACCGCGAACAGCCAGCAGAAAGCGATCCCGCTCAGTCGGAGCAGTGGGTCGGCCAGGTCCGGATGGTCGACCACCGCGATCGCGCCACCGGCCGCCGCCGTCACGATCGCCAGCATGAGGTCGCAGTAGTAGGCCAGCCAGCCGGGGCTGTCGTCGGCGGTCATCGCACGGCCGCCAGCACTTGCTCGGCGCGTTCGGACGGCTGGTCGCCGGTGATGAAGCCCCGTCGCGTCCCGGCCTCGAACGGCGGCAGGTCGACCGGCGGCGTCGTCGGCAGCGCCAGGTCGATAAAGCGGCCCTCGTCGGGCTCGCGCAGATACCAGTGCGTGCCCGCGTAGTCGGGATCCACGTCGGCCCAGTTGAGACAGAAGACGTCGAGGTCGCAGTCCCGGAGGTGGTAGTAGCACTCGGCGGCCGGGTAGCACAGCCCCAGCAGCGGGTCGGCGTCGCCCGTGTCGTAGTCGTCATGCTGGAGTTCGGGGTGGTCGCGCAGATACGCGCGAATTTCACGGGCGCGTTCGTCGGGCACGATCAGCGCCGTCTCAGTGTCGGTTGGACACGTACAGCCCGGAGTCGGGTGTTCGCACAGGCGGCACACTTCGAGTGGAAGAAACGCGGGATCGATGGTGCTGGCCGTCATGAGTGGGTGAAGAAGTCGTCGATGGTCCGTGTCTCAATCGGCAGCTCGCGTGCCCACAGCGTCATCTCGCAGCGACAGGCCACGTCGTTGCTCGGCCACGATCCGCAGTCGGGACACGCGTCGCGGGACTCGGCGTAGTGCTTCGGGAACTGCTGGATGGGCACGAAGTCGTAGGCCTCGAACAGCGGGCGACTCGTCCGCCCCGCATGCCGTTCCCAGCCGAACGCGAACACCATGCCCGCGCCGTGGCGTTCGGCCCACTCGAGCCGGCGCTCGAACAGCGCCCGGCCGATGCCCTGCCCGCGCCACGCCGGGTCGACCGCCCCGAAGCACAGGTACGCGTTCCGGTCGCCAGCGAGCGCACCGGCGTCGAACCGGCCGTCGGGCAGTTCGTCGACAGCCTCGGCGTGGTCCATGATCGACACGATCCCGCCGCCGATCTGCACGTCCCGGTGGCGGGCGACGACACCGCAGGAGTCGAGGAGTGGGTTGTCGTCGTTGTCCCACCCCATCGCGTCGTGCAGCGGCCACGGGAGTGCGTTGTGGGAGTAGCCGGTCCCGAAGTAGTGATGCCAGAGGCCGGCGAGGTAGAACGCGTCGTCGCGGCCGTCCGCGCGGTCGATGGTCCACGACTGAGGGACTGATCTGTGTGCCGACTTGTGAGCCATCATCCCTCGTACGTCCCTCCGATCCGGCGCTGGCCCCCGAGGCGCTGGGCGCGTTCGTCTCTCGCCTCCGCGACGGCCTCGGCGGTGTAGTACCGCTCCATGTCGAACTCGACGGCGCGGTCGGCGCAGTTGTCACAGACACGCATCGTCCGCCCCTCGTCACGGCCACGGCGTTGGACGTGGAGGAACTGTTCGGCGGGCGCGACGGCGGCACACTGCCGGCAGTAGCTCCAGTCGTCAGCGCCGACGACATCCAGCGCGACGAGGTGGCGGTGGTCATCGATCGCCGGTGCGTGGACGCCCCGGATACGTTCGCGAGCGACCGTGAACATCCGATACCCGAAGCCAGCGATCGTTCGGAAGTCGCCAAGCTGTGCGTCTTTCCGCATCCACGCCATGTCGTACAGGTGTTCCCGATCCCGGTCCTCGCTGTACTTGCTGCCGGGGTCCCACTCCGAATCGAGGTCGATCGGGTGTCCCCGGCGCGGGTGGAGTTTGCGAGCCCGGAACGCGGCGTGTTCGATCTCCTCCTGCAGCGTCGTCAGCACGCGGTGGCGGTGGTCGGCGTCGGCGATCACCGCGTCGAGGCAGTCGAACCGGTCGAGGTCCTGATCACGGATTGCTGAGCGCAGGTCCTCGGGATGGGGGATCTCGAACTCGCACACCGTCTCGGGGCGGCGGCTGCCCCCGTGGATGAACGTCGACTCGCACCACTCGATTTCGGCGTCGGTCAGCTCCCGCTCGGTGAGCGGGACCTCCGCGTAGATGCCGTTCGCGCCGTGGATGTGGTTGCCCTCGGTGTCGCCGATGTGGGCCGCCGTGCCGATTCGGACGCGGTCGGGGCCGTTGTGGGCGGCGAACAGGTCTTCGTACTCCCGCGTGAGGACCGACGTGCTGCCGCGTTCGTGGTCGTCGAGATCGTGGCGGCACTTCGCGACGACGCGGAGGCGGTCCCCCAAGTCTTCGACGCGGCGGATCGGATCGCCCGGTTGGTCGGTCATGCGTCCGGGGGCACCTCCTGTAGGTCGACGATCTGCACCGTGTGGTTCAGCGGCGAGACGCTGTCCGTCTGGGACCGCATCTCGTCGGCCAGCGTTGCGGCTTCGTCGTGGGTGCGAGCGTACTGGTAGTCGTTGTCCGACCGGACGACGGCGTACTCGTCCTCGGGCTTGGCGTGCTCGACCGCGGCGGCGATCACGTAGAACGGGATCGCACGGGGCATGGCAGTGTCCGTCATCGGTCGTCCTCCAGCAGTTCCACGGGCTCGCATTCCTCCAGCAGCACGACCGGCTCGTCGAGCCACTCCCGAAGGAGGTACCGTCCGCGATTCCCCGCGTACTCGTGGAACAGCTTGACCGTCCGGGCGTCTGCGTCGTAGTACGCCTCGCAGACCGACCCCTCGTAGAGGACGGCGTCGGCGTGGATCATCGCCCGCGGGTTGCGTGACTCCCCGACGACGCGGTAGCAGTCGACCAGGCGCTCGGGGACGTCGTGAACGACCAGCGTCTCGCCGGCGTGCTCGACAGCGGTCCACTCCCGCGGGTACGACTGGTCGGCGTGGGGCGTCGGGGACAGCGCGGTGACGGTCATGCTGTCTCACGCTCCGGGTCGACCTGCCGCCAGACGGTTTCGTGCGACTCGTCCTCGAACGTCTGCTTCTCCCGTTCGTGGGAGTTGCCCTCCTGCTGCACGCGCTGTTTCGCCGCGTGGCGGTTCGTCGCGCGTTCCTCGCAGCGATAGCTCCAGCCGCAGTCGAGACACTCCGCGACGAACGCGACCGGGGCGTTGATGCAGTCCCGGCAGATGAGCCGGCCGCCAGCGACGCCGGCCTGCTCCCCGTCGGCGGCGACCGTCTCCCGACACTCCGCGCAGGTGCCGCTTCGGTCCGTGGTGGTCTGGTCGGTGCTCACACCTCGGCCCTCCGTGTCGTGCGGACGTCAGGTTGGCCGCCGTCCTCCGCGGACCCGTCCTGTAGATAGCGACCCGCACACCAGCCACAGCAGAACGGACCGGCCAGACAGCCGCCTGCCTGGTGGAACCGCCACGGGTGATCCTCGGTGGCCGCGCGGCCACAGACGATACACCAGACCGCCGTGAGACGGTCGCGATTGTGCATCGCGACGCCCACGTCCATCCGGAGTTCGGCCCACGAGCGGCCGTCGAAGATGCGGGCGAGTCGGGTGGTGGGTTTGGGCTTACTCGGTTGCATCGTCACCACCTCTCCGGCCGTACGTCTCTGGTTCGAGGACCTGGCTCCCCGAACGATATCGGAGGCCGACCAGCCCGTGGTCGGGATGCTCGAACACGAGCGCCCGGTCGCCCTGCAACTCCGAGACGGCGACGTCGACGAACTCTGCGTCGGCCAGATCGTGCCAGTCCTGCTCGGACACCTTCGAGACGGGGCCGTCCGGGCCGTCGAACGACAGCGTGTCCGGGCGGGCCTCCGAGAGCGTGACCGAGTCGTCGGCCAGCAGGTGCATCGCCGTCTCGACGTGTTCGAGCGCCTCGTTCACCTCGCCCGGGGCGTCGGCGGCGCTGTCGTAGGCGTTGCCGATGGACAGCAGCGCCGACAGTAGTTGGTACTGGATCTGGCTCGGGCGGAGGTCCTCGCGGGACACGTCGGCGTTCATGCGTCGGAGACCTCCACGCGCCGCAGTTCGATCGCGAAGTCGTACTCGTCGTGATCGGCGAGGAACACGTAGGGGGCGTCACTACGTTCGTCGGCACGCTTGCACGAGAGCAGCACCAGATCCTCGTGACTCTCGGCGTCCATCACAGCGGCCCCGACGCCGAGCCCGCCCTCCCAGGACACGCCGGCTTCGATGATCGTCTCGTCGCGATGTAGTGATACGTCGACGTGTGGGCCGTCAGCGTCGACCCGCTCCATCAGTTCAACATCGACCGACTCGTCGTTCGGCTCCGGATCGAACCACGCATCCAGCCCGTAGCCGTCCTCGGTCTGGATGTGTGCGTCCTGCGGGAGTCGCGGCCGGTCGATCTCGGCCGTGGTGACTGCCGCGAGGTCGTAGCTCTCCCAGTCCGGTAGGGCACGTTCCATCGCGTCGAGCGTGTCGACGACCCGCTTGTGGTCGCTGCCGTAGTCGGAACGGACCCAGCACATGACGCGCCGGAACCGCGGGTGGCCCTCGACGTCGATCGTGACCCGGGTTTCGCGGGTGTCGCCGTCGTTCGTGTTCGAGTGCTTCACGTCCTCGACGGTACCCGTGATGCCGTAGACGCCGGCCTCGTCGGCCAGTTCGAACTCCATGTAGAGTTCGTCCTGTTCACGGGCCGCACCGAGGATGTCGGCGTGGCTTCGCTCCAGGTCGTCGTCCGGGGTGAGCGAGACGCTCATTCGTGCTCGTCCTCCAGCAGGTGTCCGACACGCTGGCGGTTCCACGCCTCGTTCGCACGGATCACGCGCCGGCCGCGGTCGGTCAGCTCGTAGGAGTTGGTCCGGCGGTCCTTCTCACGCTTGGCCACGAATCCGCGCTCGACGAGCACGTCGAGGTTCGGATACAAGCGCGAGTGGTTCAGTTCATCGTAATCAGCTTCGAGGTACTCCTTGATCGCCAGGCCCTTCGGCGCGCCGAGGTCGGCGATCGCCACGAGGAGATCCCGCTGGAACTCTGTGTGTTCGGGGAGCGTTCGCGCGTCGTCGCTGGTTGTCGTGCTGTCGTCGGTCTCGGAAGTCGGTGTGGTACTGCTCATGCTGTGAATTCAGTAAGAGTCGCTTGCGTTCGGGCCGTCTGTTCGATCTGGTCGTTTTCTGCCGATTGCCGGCGCTCCCAGTACTCCTTGGAGTGGTACTGGCCATGGTCCGAGGCATCCATCAGTTCGATGTTCTCGGGGCGGTTATCCCAAGGAACGTGGTTGGAGTGATGGACATCGCTATCAGCGACCGCTTCAAAGCCGTGCTCTGCAACGGCTAGAAGCCGGTGAACGTAGACGATTCGTCCAGTCCGATCCTCGCCCTCTTTCGACGTCCAGTACTCGTAGCCGGCCGGGAGTGTTCGGAGCGTGACTTTCTCGACGCGGTTTGCTTCTCGGGCAGCTTCGACCCCGGCTTTCCAGTTTGGCCGGGTGTCGATATCGAACTCGTTGAGGTACTTGCTCACCGTTCCGTTCGTACACCCCAACTCGTCCGCAATTTCCCTCGTCGTCAGACCGCGGTCGTGGTAGAGTTCCCGAAGCCGTTCCTCGTCTCGGTACGGCTTCGAAGTACTCGACTGGTCTGAGTCGGTCATGATCTGTGTGTCGGTCGGCGGTACGTCGCCACCGTAGTTGCCGCACGATTCCAACGCCCTCCCGCGGACTCGAACCGCGGCACCGCCGCGAGGGCACGCAGGGGCCGGAACTGGGGGGAAGTCGTGGGTGGAGCGGCCATTTCGGGCATCCGTGGACACCGTCGGCCCCAAGGCCCGCCACCGGGAGTCGAACCCGGCGTCGCAACCGGACGGGCACCGCATCGCGGTCAGTCCTCTCTCGGGTCGTCGGGCAGCGCCGTCTCGTCGGGCGTCCGGTCCGGATCGGGGCGCGGGCGGCGAGTCGTTCGCGAGCCCGTGTCCCGTGACAGCCACACCGCGACCGTCTCACCGCACAGGCCGACGAACAGCACGCCCGACACGGCCGCCAGCGCCAGCAGGCCGACCAGCGCACCAGCGTGCTCAGTCCCCAGCATTGGCACCCTCCACGGCGTCGAGCCCCCGTGCGACGAGCTGGCGCAGCGCCTCCGAGCGGTTCGGGAACACGTCCTCGTCGACCAGCGCCTCGACGCGGTCGACCAGCGGGTCGTCGTAGCGGACCGTGATGCGCGTGTGATCGGTCGTCGCGGCGCTGCCGCGGCGCTGGTCCGTGCTCATCGCTCGGTCCTCCGTGGTCGGTCGCCGAACAGCGCCGTCGCGACGTTGAGCAGGCGGATCGCGTCCGTGGTCCGGGCGGTCGCGTAGAGCCGCCGGTCGTCGCAGGTCAGCAGGGCGGCGGCGTGGAGTTTGGGGAGGTGGCGATGCACGAGGTCGACGTAGACGTCGCGACGCTCGTCGGGCGAGGGCTCGTGGACCGGGCCGACCTCCCGCTCGGCGACCCGCGACGCCAGGTCCGCAACCGGGAGCGGCTCGGCAACGTCGAGGATTCGAACGGTGTGTTGTCGGCGCGGCGCGCGGAGTGCGTCGCAGATCGCGGCGACAGTCGTCATCGATTCCCACCCGTCTCGGCTTGCAGTAGCGTCGTCTGTTCGCCATCCTCGAGGAACTGCGCGCGTGTCGCCGGGTCGAAGTTACAGACCAGATGTTCGGTAGCCTCGCTCGTCCCGCGGCACATCCGGTGGCGTCGATCCCGGTGGACAACGTGGAACTCCTCGCCAGTCGTTCGCGTCGCACCGATCAGTCGGGCCACGAGCGCATCGGGGAGTTCCGCGTACGAGACCATCCAGTCGCTCTGCAGACCGACGAGTGCGTCCGCGAGGTCGGCGTGGGCGAACTCGACGGGGTAGTAGTGCTCCCCACCGGGGTACGGCGGGTCGCAGTAGAACAGCACGTCGACGCTCCCGTCGTCGTAGGTTCGGAGGACACGCTCGAAGTCGCGGCACTCGATGATCACGTCCCGGAAGCGGTCTGCCAGTTCGTGAACCCGCTCGCGAGCGTTGTCGAACGTCCGGGCCGGCGACCGTTTCGCCCGCGTCTTGAACCCGTTGACCATCGACAGGTCGCCGGCGAACTGCATGTATCGGAGTGCGAAGAACCGACCAGCACGCTCGACTGGGTCTTCCGGGCGGTGGCCGTTGAAGAAGGCGTTGACCCACTCCTCGTACACGCTCCGAGCGTAGGGCACGTCCCGAAGCCAGTCGATCAGGTCGTCCTCGCGTTCCCGGAGGACGCGGAAGAACTGCACGAGGTCCTCGTTCGCGTCGTTGTAGACCTCATTCTTGGACGGTGGCTTGTTGTAGATGATCGCGCCGCTTCCGCCGAAGACGTCGACGAACGTGTCGTGGGGTGGCATCCGGTCGAGGATCCAGTCGACCTCGCGGCCCTTGCCGCCTGGATACGGGAACACCGAGACGTGGTTGTCCGGGCGGCCAGTACCGTTGCGCTGCATTACGCACCGCCCCCGTTAGCGTCGGCACGAACTTCCTCGAGTGTCGTCGCGATGAACTCGTAGGCGTCGCCGCGACTGTCGAGGTGCCCGACGCGGTCGGTTAGCGCGTCCGCGAGTTCGCCGAGTGTGTCCTCGGTACCTGCTTTCGCGCGCCGGACGTCGGCCGGCATCCCGCCGAGGTAGTAGGCGTCTCGCCGGGAGCGCGGCGTGCCGCGCAGGTCGACGCCGGAGAATCCGATCCACGCTTCGCACGTGAAGCAGTAGGTGTCGGGGATCTCCGCGTCGGCTTCGACCTCCATTCCCGGGCCGGGTTCGTCGGGGTCGACCGACAGTTGTGAGGTGGTGTCCCGTACGAGGTGGCCGTCGTGTGCCTTCCGGAGCGCCCGCTTTTCCTCGGCGCTCGGTTCCTGCGCTTCGAGGTGCTTGCGGACTGAGTCCGAGACGGAGGTCTCGACGTCGGCCTCGGTGCGGTCGACCTCAGACATTATCCATGCACCTCCCCGAGCGCCCGGGCAGTCATCTGGCCGTCGACGGCGATGTAATTACGCGCCGTCGAGAGGTCCCGCCAGCCGAACATCGACTGGAGCGGCCCCGCATCGAGGCCGCGACCAGCGTGATACGACGCCGCGGTCGCGCGAAGGCCGTGTAGCGTCGTATCGCTCTCGTCGAGTCCGTCGGCTAACTCCAGTGCCGTTTCGAGCCGGCGCTGAAGCGTCGAGAACGAGTGTGGCCAGCCGCCGTACGTGTCGATCAACCACTCGATGGCGACCGCGATCCGCTGGTCCCAGCCGAACGGCACGTCCCGGACAGCGGCCTCGGTCTTCGGGTTCCAGTACTCGTCGAGGACCGTTTCGAGGTCCTTGTCGGCGTCGTGGTCGAGTTGCTGCTTGGCGGCCTGTGTGCAGTAGCCGCAGGGACCGCCGTTGCGGCCCTTCTTGCACGAGTCGTGGCTGGGGATCGACAGCATCTCCCGCCGGCGGTTGACCCACGACGCGTCAATGTGCGTCACCTCGCCGGGGCGGAGGCCCATCCGGCCCCCGATGAGTAGCATGGCCCGCGTCTCCATGCTTCGCTGGGTGTCGTCCATCCGCATCGCGCCGATAAGCAGGCGTTCGAACTCCCGTTCGGTCAGCGCCTTCTCGCGGGTTTGCTGTCTCATGCGCTATCGGCCTCCGATTCGGCCGCAGCGACGAGCGCGTTGTACGCCGAGTGGTCCTGGTCCTGCTCGGACTGGTTCAGCTCGCCCGAGCAGATCTTGCACTCCTCGATATCGTCAGGGTACGCCTCCCGGGAGCGTGGCAGCGGGTTCCGGGCCTCCTTCAGGCCGGGGCAGTCCGGGTCAGTGTGGACCTTCCGGTCGCCGTGCCCGCCGTTGCTGCGGCCGGCGACGTAGACCGTCTCAGTCTGGTTAGTCACGCCGACTCACCTCCTTCGACGTGGGCGACGTGGCCGGTGACGTCGTTGTGTGCGAGGCCACGGCCGATTGCGATATCCTTCTCGCTGTAGGGTTCATCGAGGTCGCAGTCGGTACAGACGACGCGGTACTGTTGGGTTCCAGTCACGGATTGATCAGTCATCGGTCTCACCGCCTTCGAGAGCGCCTAAATCGGCCGTCGAATGGTCTGCCAGCCATGCCGCTGCGTCGGCGTCGTACTCTTGCAATCGGAGTTCGGTGATGAAATCCCGCAAACCATCTTCGGTGAGTCGGAGTGTCAGACGGCGGTCGTCGCAGTCTTTCAGTCCCGCACTCGTAACCTCGCATTCTGCCCCTCCGACAGACAATGTCGCGTCAACCGTGTCGTGCTCAGACTCCCTCCCACACGTACCGGATTCGTCGCTCATCCCTCAACCACCTCGGCACCGACGACCCAGCCGTGGCTCGCGAGGTCGGTCATGTCGGCGATCCCGGCCTCGGGCTCGTACGGACAGCTCACGATCTCCCACGGGTCCATCTCGGCGTTGCCACGCCCGGTCATGTAGAGCCGGAACAGGTCGCCGTCGTGATGCAGCAGCGAGACGCGACGCTCGAAGCCAGCCACCTCCGTCTCGGTCCGCAGGCACTTCATGACGCTCGTGCCGCCCGTCCGGCCGGTACTGGGGTGGGCGATGGCCATCCCGATCTTGACGAGGTCGCCCGCTGCAACGCGGTCGAGTGTCTCGGTGACAGCCGCGGTATCCCGCTCGGGTTCGGAAACGCGGTCGTTCGGGATCGACTTTCGGCGGGTCATCGCGACGCCGCCGTCGAAGCCGTCCCACGTCGCGGAGTCGTCGCTCACGCCCGCTCACCCCCAGTCTGCCGCGCCCGAAACCCGCGCTCATAGAACGCCTTCCACTCGGGATGCGAGTCGAAGGGCCAGTACGCCCGGAACCCACACGCGGGGCAGTGGACCTCGGGATAGCCGACCGCCTCCCAGTGTAAGCAAAACAGCAGCCGGCCACAGCCCGGACAGCGGACGTTGCGATACCGCGTGACCGGGTCCTGCCGGGGATCGTCGCCCTCCCACCCCGGCGTAATGGCGTCGACTTTGACCGTCGCGTAGTGCGGGACCGCACTCGTGCCGGCCTCGACAGCGCCGCCGTCGGCCACCGCCTCCCCGCCGACCTGCGTAATCCCCGTCGCCGGATGCAGTTCCCACGCCGCCTGCTCGGACCAGCCACCATCGTGGCGTTCGTGCCGGACGTAGGCCCGCGGGGCGTGGTCGTGGGTCTCGACCAGGACGCGGTCGTTCCCGTGGCGCGTGCCGATCTCCAGCTTGCGCTCGACATCGGCGGTCGGCTCGACGGTCACCGCGTCGATCGTCCCCTCTCGGGGGTCGCGGTCGTCGTACGGGTCCGGATGGTCGATCCGTTCGTGGCGGACGGTGATCGCCGGGCGCGACGCGTCCTGTTCGAGGACGAGGCGCTGGATGACCTTGCCGTTCGCGAGGCCGAGGCCCGCCGTCTGGGTTTCGGCGAGGATCTGGCGGTCAGTCATCGCCGACCACCTCGTCGTAGTCGGGGACCTCGGCGTCGGGATCGGACGACAGCCCTGCGTCGAAGTTCGACAGCGACGGCGTGTCGTCGGCGAGCAGATGGCCGACGAGCGACGCCGCGAGGTTGACCGGGACGGCGTTCCCGATCTGCGCCGTGATGTCCTTCTTGCGGTCGCCGGCCAGCTCGTAGTCGGCAGGGAACCCCTGTGCCTGCTTGAGTTCGCGCGGCTGGAGCATCCGGTAGCGGACGTCGAGCCCCCACGGGTAGCACTCCGGAACGACGAGGGCGAACGTGTCCTTCGACGTGACTGTCGGCAGCGGGTCGTCGAGCGGCTGCGGACCGTCGGAGTTGCCGTAGTACTCGACGAGATACGGCGTCGCGAGCCCGCTCGGACTCTTGGAGGCCGGCACCGTCATGATCGGCCGGTCGGGTGAGCGCGTCCGCGGGCGCTGGCTCCCGGACGCATTGTACATCGGCGTCAGGTACGGCGCGGTCAGGGCGAACGCCCCGCCCTTCTCGGTCGCGACGGTCGGGAGCGGGTCGGCGATGTCCCGGAGCGCGCCGCCGTGGGAGTAGTGGATCAGCGTCGGCGTGACGAGATGGCCGTCGTGGTTCCGTGCTGTGACCGTGTGCAGCGGGCGGTCCTCGGGGGCGTACAGCGCGTTCGAATGGTCGCCGCCACGCGGCCCGTTCCGCGGTTGGACGAGCGTGCCCAGGTCCGCCGTCGCCATCCCGATCGCGCCGGCCTTCGAAACCGTCGGGAGCGGCGTGTCCGGTGTTGCCGGCACGCCGCCCGACTGCTGCCGGAGGATGACCGAATCCGTGTTGAAGTGATGGATCTTCCCACCGGCAGCGACCGTCGACAGCGGCCGTTCAGTTACGTCCCGGGCGATCGCGTTGCCGTGCTGGCCCATCACGAACGAGCCAGTGGTCACCGCCGGAGTCTGGTTCCGGACGAGGAACGGTTCGTCGAGGATCTGTGCGACGCGGGCGGCGTGCTCAGCCGGGACCACACGCTCCCGCAGACGCTCCAGTTCGTCCGGGCCGATGCCCTCCAGTGCGTCCGCGAACGGCTGGAGCGCGTCCTCGCAGTGCCGGCGGATGCCCTCTGCGATCCGGCCCATCGTAGTTTCCGAGAGCGGCTGGACACGGGCGTGTTCGAGGTCGCGCGTCCAGATGGACGTCCCGCGGTCCGACCAGTCGATGATCTCCGCGGCCGGGCGGCGGTCCGGCTTGTCCGGGTCCGCGTCGTCGTGGGTCGGTTCGGGGGGCGTCGGGCGCTTGGAGCGCGAGGCCAGGACGAACAGGCGCTCCCGGCTCTGGGCGTCGCCGTAGTCGGCGGCGTTGAGGACGGTGCCGTACGCGTCGTCCTCGGTGTCGTACAGCACGGAGTAGCCCAGCGCTTCGAGCATGCCGACCCACCGCTCGAAGATCGACCCGTCACGCGTGGGTTCGCCGTCGATGATCGGTCCCCAAGAGCGAAATTCTGGGACGTTTTCGAGCAGGACGTGTTCAGGGCGCAGTTTTTCGACCCAGTCGAGGACGTGCCAGCCCGACGCCCGCTTTTGCTCCTTGACGGGCTTGCCGCCGCGGGCCGTCGAGTAGTGCGTGCAGGACGGCCCGCCACAGAGGAGGTCGACCGTTCCCGGTTCGACGACCTCCGGTGGGTGCAGTTCTTCGATCTTGGCGTGGTAGTGGTGCGCCCACGGGTGATTCTGCTCGTGGGTCTGGATGGCCGGTTCCCAGTGGTTGACCGCGTGGAGTTCGACATCTTCCGACGGGTCGAGGTTGCCGTTCTCGCAGGCACGGGCCACGCCCGTCGAGAGACCACCAGCGCCGGCGAACAGGTCGACCACGGTGAGGGCGGCGTCGCTCACAGCGACCACCCCCAGTCACGGCGGACGAGGTCACCGCGCTCGGCCAGCTCCGAGAACAACGAGTCCGGCCAGTCGGTGCCGAGGAAGTGCAGCGCCGTGTTGAACGACACACCGGAGGCCTGCTCGCCGGGCGTGACATCCTCGTATCCGTCGAACAGGTCCGGGTAGCCCTCAGGAACGACGAAGTCGAGGCGCGAGGTCTCGAACCACGTGACCGGGAAGTACGTCGCGACGTAGCTGTGCCACCACGACGCCGGAGACGTCGAGTCCGGCGTCAGGAAGATCACCCGGTCGACGTTCCCGACCATGTACTGGCCGACCGCGCGCTGGAGCCAGCGGATCTTCTCGGAGAACGGCGGGTTCACGAACGCCGTCGTGTTCTCGCGAACGCCCCACGGCGTTTCGAGGCCGTCCGTCTCCGGGAGCCGGAAGTTGACCGCGCCGTGGTCGGTGTCCCGGCCTGGGCAGGGGTCGAGGTCGATCGTGACATGGGCGTCGAGCGTGTCGATCAGCTCCGCCGGCGTCTGCCACACGTCGTTCTTGGAGCGGGCCTCGACGAACTGCATCGCGCTCACGCCTGCTCACCCCACGTTTCGAGGGAGGCGTTGTGGTTGCGGCCGCGAACCGTTCTCGACTTGTCCTCCAACACGCGGACTTCGGCGTCATCATCTTCTCGGAGTTCCTCCAGATGCGACTGGCAGATAGGCTGTCCCCAGCGCCGCGTCGATTTCATCGGGTCATCAGGCTCCTTTGCCACCCGAACGTACACGTCGGCCGCGCTGGGGTCGTCGCACTCCCAGCAGGCAATCTCGAAGTCGGCTTCCGGCGGCGCACGACTTTTCCGGCCTTCGAGATTCACGCCTCATCGCCTCCGTTGAGGTGGTACTGCCCTATCCTTTCGTGGTACGTCTGGCTCAGGGACCACGGGACACGAATCCCGCTGCCACGCTCGATGGCGATTCGGGAGGGAAGTTGGTCATCCGGGCCGACGCTTCGCCGGACCGCCCAGTTCCCGGTCACGGTGGCGTAGACCGCCTCGAACTCCGCCTCCCCGAGCGGCGTGCGGAAGTGGTGGAGTTCGACCAGGTACCCCGTCTGCTCGTCGGGCGCGAGGGCGATCTCCGGAGCGTCGAACGGCTCACTCGGGACGCGGGCGTTGACGTGCTCGCGGTCCTGGGGGGCGATGCTGCTGTCGGTCGTCGTGGAATGGTCGGTACTCATGCAGTCTCACCGCCGTCGCTGCTGATGGTTGCTATCGGGCCGATACCCCAGCCGTCGTCGGGACCGACACCGTCGAACTGGTCGAGGACGATCGGCGACGCGTCGTACTCCCGCAGGTCCGCCGCCAGGTCCCGCGGCGCGTACTCGTCGGTCGTCGTGGCCGCGTGGACCGCCTGCTTGTCGAGGCGGCCGTGTGCGGCGTCGTAGCGGACGACCCACGCCCGGCCGCGCTGGTCTGGTGTCGGGTTCTCGGGCTGCAGCAGGATCGCGGCCTCGCCGTTGGTCTCGGTGAGGACGTGTGCCCAGTCCTGGTACGTCAGGTCGGCTTTGGTGAGCCGGCCGGCGTCGGTGATCGCGCTCGCGACGCGCTTGATGTGTTGCGAGGGGAGCGCGCGTTCGAACACGCGGAGGATGGCGGGCGTGTCGTCAGTCATCTACCCGAACACCTCCAGTTCGAAGGCCACGCGACAGGGCTGGCACCGCCAGATGTGCGACCCGTCGTGACGCTGGCCGCCGTAGCGGTGCAGCGTTTCCTCGTCGCAGTCCTCGCAGTAGCGACGTTCACTCGTCATCGTTGCCCTCCGTGCAGATCGCCGTCACCCAGTCACACAGGTCCTGAGCCAACTCCTCGTCGTCCGTTTCTTCGGCGTAGCGGATCAGCGCCTCCCGGGCGGCCGGGTCGGTCTCCGGTTCGAGCACGAAGCAGTCTGCGACCGGCTCACCGTCCTCGAACACGGCGTACTTGTCGTGGAGGCCTGCCTCGTCGGTGGCGTCGGTCTGCAGGACTGCAACCGAGAGGTCGCGGGCCTCGTGCTGGAGCGGGGCGGTCGGCGTCGACTGTGGGATCAGGTCGTTGTCTTTGCCCCGCTCGATCGCGGCTTCGCGAAGGTCGTCGACATCGGCCAGTACCGGGCCGACGCTCATCTGGGCCTGCCCGAGTTTGGTGAACCGCCGTTCGACCTCGTCGAGCAGCGCGACGAGTTCGATCAGCTCCTGGCGGGCGTCGTCCGTTTCGGTGCCGCCGTCGGTGGCGATGCACCGGCCCGTACAGACAGGCTTCTCGTCGTCGGCGTCGTCAGGGATGTGCGTGTGGTCGACATCTTTCCACGTCCCACACCGGCTGCACTGCTTCATCCACTCGTAGTCCGGCGAGTCGCAGATGCACGCGTTCTCGCCGAACTGGGGGAGCCCGCACCAGGTGCAGCGATGTTCGCGGGCTCCCGTCACGCCTGCTCACCCCCGTCCTCGTCGAGCGTGATCCGGTAGGTCGTCGGCGTGCCGTTGCCCCACGTTTCGAGATCGCCTGCCTCGCGGAGTTGCCCCATGTTCGCGCCGACGACGCTGGTCGACAGGCCCAGCGCTCGCGCCACGTCCCGGCTCTTGCAGTACGGGCCGGTCCGCTCGCGGTACTCCCGGAGGAACGCCCGAATCGCGTCGCGGACGGCTTCGGGGTCGTCGCTCCTGGGCGCGAGATCCGGCCGGAGCGCGGCCGGGGTCCGAGCGTCGCTCATGGCGGCTGCTCTCCGAGGTGGGTGCGGGCTTCGCGGCCTTCGATCGCGCCCGCGCCGCTGTTCAGGTCGGCCTGCGTGCCGCAGTTCTTGCAGGTCTTGAGTTGGTCGTTGTTGTCGCCGAACACGCGGGCGAAGCGGTCGCTGACCGGAGCCCCGCAGTTCTGACACTCGTCCATCAGGCACCACCCCCGAACACGGCCTCGATCGTCGCGCGGTCGTGGATCGTTCCGCAGTCCTTGCATTCGTACTCGTCGTTGCCGACGGTCACGAAGCCGGTGTGCGGAGCCACGTCGCTACACGGCAGGGCGTCGTGGTCGGCCTCTAACGTCTGCTGGATGATGTGGTAGGCGTCCTCTTTGACCTGCCACTGCTTGACGGTGCGATAGACAGGCGTGTCGTCCTCGCGCTCGTCGTACTGGAGTTTCTGCCGGCCGACCTGCTCGACGATCTCCTTTTCGTCGAGGGTTTGGATGCGGAGCGACTCCGCCAGATCGTCGACGACGAACGTCTCGTCGGGGGCCGGGAGTTTGGCGAGGCGGGTGATGTTGTTGCGGATCCACGCTCTGCTGAGCGACCGGCTTGCGGTATGGGTTGTCGCGGGCATCACGCGCTCACCCCGCTGTTGCGGACGGTCAGTTCACGGTGCTCGCCGTCCTCGCGGTCGGCCCAGGTCACGACGCTCTCGGTCGGCTCGACGGCGTCGCGGTCGACGTTGAGTTCGTCGGGGCGCTCGCCGTTCGCTTCGAGATGGGCCTTCCGCTGGTTCAGCCGTTTGATGACCTCTTGGCGTGGCCCTCGATCGAGCTGGGTTTCGGCTTCGATCCAGCCCTCGACGACGTGGACGTGGTCGATCCCGCGGATGCGCGCCTGGGCTCGCAGTTTGGCGTCGGTGTCGCCGTCGAACAGCGCGTGATCGAGGAAGCGTGCCGGGTCCTCGCCGATCTCCGTGGCGATGTCCGGACACTCTTGGTGGTCCGAATCGGCGGCGGCTCTCATGGCCGTGCCCCCATCTGTCGGTACCGGTCGAGGTACGCTGCAGAAACCGAGTGGCCGCACGGTTCGGCCTCGTGCGTTCCCGGCCCGCGCGTCGAAATCGCGGTAATCGCGGCCCCGCAGGTCGGGCAACTGGTTGGTTCGCAGGCAGTTCGGCTGTCGTTGGACTTTAGTCCTAGCGCGTTTGATGGTCGCATGGTTCCTTGGTTTGATCGGGGAACCGCCGTTCGCGGGTGTGCCATCACCCGTGGACATTCTCGACGGAATCAACCGACGAGCATGGCGAGCGGCGGTTCTGATTCGTATATTATCATCAGGCCACTTAGTAATTTCCCTTTGACGAGTCGCAAAGGGTTTGTAGGTGCTTGCTGTAGTAGTGCCCGTGACAGACGGGCCATACGACGAGCGCGACGAGGATACTCAACAATTCACGTCGACGTATCCCGACTCTGCGTTCTTCGACGCGATTTCCGATTGCCGAAGCCAGGATCAGCTCGCAACGACCGTCGCGATCGCCGAGCGTGTAGGGTGTACGAGGCAGTCCGCATACTATCGGTTGTCAAAACTGGAGGACGCCGGTAAAGTCGAAAGTCGTGATGCTGGCGGATCACGTGTCTGGCGGCTCGTTGAGGAGTAATCCATTCTCGCGGTCGCGTACGGTGTTCCATGTGGAAGGTTCCGGAGGCCGTTCTGAGACAGCGGGTCGCGGTTCGTTCCGCCGACACTCGTCGTCTAGGGCATCACCTCCACACCCCGTCCTCGGTGATCCACCGCCTACACCGCTCTAGCACGATATACGCACTAGTAACGATACGCTAGTAGCGGCGGGTTCGTGGGGTGTGTCAGTGTGGTCGTGTTAGATCGTGAACGCTCTCGCGTGCTGTTGGCCCCCTACCGACACTACTCACCACCGACGTCATCTGTCGGCGGGGACTCACCGGGGATCTCCGCATCCGCCGGGAGCGTGAGCCGCCGTTCCTTGTACTCCAAGCCGTCCTTGCGGCGCTTCCGGAGTTTCACGTAGGTACGGTTCTTGGTGAGCTCGACGAGTGAGTCCATCGCCCGCTCGGCGAGTTTCTGGGAGTACTCCTTCGAGACGCCAGTCTCCCACGAGCGGATCTCACTCGCCAGGTCCGAGGCGTCCATGTACAGTTCGACCTCGTTGCTGCCCTTGCTCCAGAGACCGTAGTCACCCGTGTCGTCACGGTTCTGCCAGGCCTTCACAGCCAGTTGGACGGGGCGGGCCTCGTTGGCGAGCATGTCCTCGTCGAGCCGGGCGAGTTGCTGGATCGGGAGGAGATCCGCGTCGGTAAGCACGTTCTCGCCAGACCGGCCGAGCGGGTCAGCCTCACCGGGCAGACGGGCGTACTCCTCGTCGTCCTCAGTACTGAACCGTTCGAGCCGGTCACCGGAGATCGTGAGTTCCTCCGTGAACGGTTCGACGTTCTCCCAAGACAGGTGCGCACCCTTCTCCAGTTCGCGGGATGCCAGTTCGCTGTGACCGTCGACGAGCAGGTCTTGGGTGTGAACGACGCCGTCAACTTGGCTCTTGAGGATCTGATTCTGGCGTTCGAGGTCCTCGATCGCATCCTCAAGTTCGGACCGTCGAGCGCGTTCCTCCGCTAGTTCTTCGTGGAGTCGTTCGTTTTCCTCTCGGAGCTCCGCGGTTTCCTCGCGGACGCGTTCGTCGACCACGTCTTCGATGTAGGTTTCGAGGTCCTGGCCGTCGACGGTCGGTGTGGCACCAGCGCTCATGCGATACTCACCTCCCGGAGCCGGTCGACATCGATACGGTCGTCGTCCCGAAGCGTCTCGATCTCGTCGTCGGTGAGGTCGAATGTTAGCACACGTGAAAGGTCGGCGTCGAGAACGTGGGCAGCGTAGCGCTGTGTGATGATGCTCCCTGCCGTCTCGTCGAGGCTCGCGTCGTACACACGGTCAGCGAGCACGGATAGTTTTTTAGCGGTCGAGCGCGGAATTTCAACTGGGTTATCTCGGTTTTTCATGGTTTGATCTCAGTAATGAGCGACTGCGATGGCTGACTGCACGATTCGCGAAAACACACAGGCAGAGAACTCCAACCGTATCTGGCCGCGGTCGGCCGCGTCGGTCAAATCGCGTAGGCTACGTTGTGTCGAACACTCTGCCATGTGGGTTTGATCGGGGTTCCGCCGTAATCTCGCTCCACAAAGCCTGTGCCATCAGGCTGGGGGAGGTGCCGGTCTTCAGGCGTCGACGTCGTCGTAGCCAGCCTCCAGCAGCACGCGCTGAAGCCACCCCGGAATCGCGGTGATTCGCGAGGGCGACCCGTGGTCGTGCCGCCGGCGCTGGGGGTCGAGCGTCCCGTCGTGGGTCAGTTCGAACACCCACGTGGTTGTGTGCGCGTCGACCTCGACGCGAGCTGCGGCGTCCGGATGGGATGACTGGCGGACCGTGACCGTCTCGGGGCGGTCGTCGCCGATCGCGTCCGGGTTGATCCCGCAGTCCCGCACGAGGTGGACAGTGAATCGCTCGTGAACGACGCCGTCGCGTGTGGTTGCTCCCATTGTCGGTCCCCGTCCCACTGGTTCGCGTGAGCGCTACTTCAGTATAGGAGGGGGGGTGGGGGAGCGCGCCCGAGACAGCGCGCGCGGTCCACTCGAAGGAACTGCTTACGAACGGACCTATCATTTTATCCGTCGCCGTAGTGACGGACAAAACGGCGCTGTCCGGTGATTCGGGACAGATGCCACTCGCCACGGGTGCCCCGAGCACCCGTTGGCTTTCGTCGGCGAGCCAATCTATCGTGACGAGCGACATCTGTAGCTAGTCGTGTTAGACTGGGGTTACTTAGTCTTTTGGACGTTAGTGTACGAGAACGGGACTTCTATGTACGAGGAGCTATACAATGCAAATACGGTAAATAATGGTCGTTCGAACTGCCCTCAATGGCACGCCGTCGACGACGGGGGGCATGGATGAATAAAGCATCCGACCCCGTACTCGAATTTCTACACGAGCATGAGATCGGTGTGCCGATCGGCGTGCTGAACAACGAACTCAACGAGGGACGCGGCACGATCGCTGACGCTCTCGACGAAATGCTCGACCGCGGTTTCGTGAAGAAAGACGAGGACTACAGCTCGTACTACCGCATCACCGAGCGCGGCCGGAAGTACCTCGACGGCGAGATCGACGCGGACGACTACTGACGCGCCTGTTCTCGACACTCCGCCCGCCGGCCCGAGGCCTTAACCAACATCCCGTCCCGGACGCGCCAGCCTGTTGGTTAAGAGCGAGGCCGCCACGACCAGTCGAACTCGGCCACCGACTAAATTACAGCGAAACTTCGATCGATATCTCGCGAACTTCGATCGGTTTCCCCGAAACTTCGATCGGTTCGGCGGGAACTTCGATCGGTATAATAATATAGTTTACATGAAGTTCAGATCGTCGACCATCGAATCGAGCTGACGCTTTGTCTCTAAGATTCTGTGGGTTCGGTAGATCACATAGATACTGGAAGCAATTCCAATGGCGATGAGGCCGCTCGCTAGATTAATTGCCCAAGTGTTGTTCGGGAGAGTAAACGAAAGTACTACAGCAGGAGCACTGGCACCGAATGCAACCATCACGCCGTAGAACGCTTTTCGCCAACACGCCCGACATTCTTCGTAGATCTCGCGTGGCTCACGTACATCCCGCAATGCCGTGGCGACTGTATCCAAGCGGTCCGGTTCGAGGGTCTGTCGGATAAGTACGCTTGCTTTTGCAGTAGTGTCGAGATCTTCCTGTTTGTAATCAGATCCATCGTGCTTGATGGTGCTCATGATCTCGTCGACGACGACATCCGCGAGTTCGTTGCTGACAACGTCCCATCGGTCTTCTTGGAGGTCCTGAACGTCGTCTTCGTACTGCTTTTTCGGATTCTCGATGGCCTGAATTGTAATACCGGCTAGTAAGTGAATGCCTGCCAACAGCGCGGAGGTCGCACGAAGGATAGCGTCAACCTCCGCCATGCACTACTTCAGTACAGACTTTGTCGTATAGTCCGGATACTGACTGTAGACAGAGGCAAGAAGCTGCCCAAGTGGCACCATCGCCTTATCGTACTTCACCCACTTCACCAGACGGATCTGGTTTTCGGATAACCGGGTGAAGTACTCCTTGGCCTTATTTGTACCCTCTGCTGTGATCGCATACCGAGTCCCATCGTAATCGCCGTCGTGATCGCCGTTTTCGTCAACGTCAATCAATCCACGATCTTCGAGCCGGTCGACCGCGTCGTAGACACCGGGGTCTAATGGCCCGTATTTGTCAGCGTGGAACTCGAAGCCAGTCTCAGTACCGAACGCTTCGTCCATTTTCTGGTCGATGAGAAAACACGCCTTCATCAACCGCGTGGTACCGTAGATGGGACAGGATTCGCCATTCTGGTTCGGCGCGTACAGGAGGCAGAGTATCCACTTATCGCGGCTGCCTGGTCCGTCCGAACCAGATGACATCTCGTTTGCACACCCCACCTTGGTACTCATAGTAACGTACTCCTTACTCGTAACAGGTGGTGGTTGTAACTAGAGTATTATAAGCTCTTCTGACAAACAATCACCCTGATATAAAGAATTCCGAAGCCGAACGGCTAGCACTCTGTGTCACCGATGTAACCCTGAGTCGGAAGTCAGCAAGGCGCTGATCCGCCTCGACGCCGCGGTCAACGCTGTCGGTGTGTTTTCACACGAACTTCGATCGATTTCTCGCGAACTTCGATCGGTTCGGCCGCTACTTCGATCGCTTTCCTCAACCAGCGTACCATATATCGAGCTCGGACAACGTACCGGGGCCAGTACTGTCAGATGTGCAGTAGTTCAGAGTGCCAATTGAATCGCCAAGGTCTGGTCGGGACATTTTAGTATAAATGGTTTTCGAAGATGAGTGTCAAGAATCAAAAAAGCCGTATACGAGGAACCACAAGAACTAATTGAGATGGAAAAACGGCTGATGCCCTTGATGCTGTTAGAAGCAAATGAGGGTGAATCAGTCGAGGGTATAACCCGTCTGCAGAAGTTGATTTTCCTTGCGCAGAAAGAGGGGGACGGAATCGACGAAGAGTATCAGTTCAAGCCGGGGAAGTATGGTCCGTACTCACGCCCACTTTATGATGATGTTGATCGGCTCGTTGACGAGGACTTCATCAGCGAAAGCATTGAGCCGAACCCCTTTGGAAATGAAAAGAAAGTCTACGAGCTGGAAGACAATGGTGAACAACTCCTTGAGAATCCGTCACAGTTCGTAGACAACCCAGGGGAATTGAGAGACAGTATCGAGAAGATCAAGGAAGAATACAACGAAATGGGCTTCTGGGAGTTGTTGGAATACGTCTACGAGAACTACCCGAAGATGGCGGAGAACAGCGAACTGAATATTTAATCCTCTCTGTCCATCTCATCTACGCTTTCACTCTCGTCAGAGGTATCTGTAGAATCAATCGACTCAGACTCAAGAACTTCTTCAACTGTCGGCATGGGTCCGTCATACTCCTCTCTATCGAAGGAATCCGGGTCTTCTACAGTTTCGAGGAACACATCGATTACCTCTTCACGTTCTTGGTTTTCTTCTTCATCGGATTCCTCGTCCTTCAGAGCAATCATATCGGCATCCCAGAGGGAATCGACCTGTACCTGCGAAATATTCTCAGATTCGATGTAGACTTCACCCGTCCAATTCTCAATTTCGTCCTTATATCCAGCGTCAGTCACTGTCTGTGTCTTCGGGTTCTCTAGAATAAGGTCCCGGTTTTGGGCCGTTGGCCCGTACTTGCTTACCGTGCCGATAACCCGTTCGCCCTCTGTTGTAATAACGCGAACAACGTAGCTTTCTGTATCTTTAACGACCTCCTCAATGTAGTATTCCCAGAGATTCCGGCGCGATCTGACTTCTTCTTCTCTCCGATCGTAAAGTTTCCCGACACTGAAACCGACAATGAGGGAGGCTACAAAGACAACAGAATAGTGGCCCAGAAAACTTGGAAGCGAGTTCAGCTTGGGCTCTAGGAGCTCAATTGTTGCCCACTGCCCAAACCGCGCTGTATAGTACAAATAGACGACAGCCATACAGGAAATACTCAGTAGAACGCTCCAAGCTACTGTTTCAGTTCTAGAGAGAGGATCTGCCTTCTCAGAGGCTTTGAAATATGCTCGAATGCCCATCAGTCCTGGCAAAATGAACAGAATAACGCTAATGAGGCCTAATCTCGGTACGACCGGTGGCATCGGTAATAGGACTATTCGAGGACCCGTAATTTACTATTTGGTATCTTGTCAAAGTCGATTAAGAGACTGTCTAAGCACGTGTTCTCACAGTTCAACAGCAAAAATGGTTGTCACAATATGATGCGCCAACCGGTTGAGCAGATATCTCTATTGCACGGTGGCCCCCTCGGGATCGGGAGTGGCAGTCTCAGCGACATCGCCCTCGTACACGACGGGTTCGATCAGAACGGTGTCGTGGGTGAGGACGGGGCGCTTCGACCGACCGTCTTGCTCATAGTCGATAACGCGCGCCTCGAACAGGATGTCGAGGTCGCGACTTACGATGCTGATATCCCGGTCGACGGCACGGGCCAGTTCACGCTTCGACGCGGGCTCCTGGTCAGCGATCACGTCGACCAGCTCCATCCGCTTGTCAGTGAGCACTTCCTGCGCGGTATCACGGCGCAGGATCAGGGCATCGTCCAACCCAGCGGTACTGAGTTGCTTCAGGAACGCAACGTTCGTGAGTCCATCTTTCGTATTCATAGTGCTGTCACACGAGGCACCGAATCCATGTTGACATAGTAGGTCAACATATAAATACTTGCGGGATCAAAGGCCCGATAGACGGGTACACCAGCAAACCAAACATACCCGGAATACACAATGACTCGGCCTGTGGATTACGATTGGGCGTTAGACGAGTATCGAGGACGTATGTACTACATACACGCATACGGAGAGCAAGACGACTTCTCGGTCTCAGTATACTTCGCGAGTGGCGACGGCGACGACAAAACGGAAATCGTACGCGTCGACACCGCACACGGGACGACTCATTTTCACAAACTCTACCGTCGGGACGAACCCGCTCCAGAAGTCGACTGGGGACTCTGGGAGACGGTCACCAAGTTCACGGAGAACTGGCGGGAGTACGCACGTCGCTACGAGCAACGATCAGGGTAACAATTACACGGCACCCAATTCGTCTGAATAGTATACAGCTGGAAATGGCAAATCCTAACTCTGCCCCATCGGACGATGGAAACCCCGATCCAGACGACGACTCGTTTCGTACCCACTACCCTTCGGGGTGGCTCATGATCGCACAACACGAAAGCGTCGCGCTCATGGTCGACGCTCTGCTCGATCTCCCACCCCACCGGGAGTTCAACCAGTCGGAACTCGCAAACCTCGCTGGCGTCAGCCGACAGTCGGTAAGCCGGCATCTGGATCTCCTCACGACACTTGGAATCATTGAACCGGCGGAAAACCCGGGCACACCGCGTTACCGGTTCAACCCTGAATCGGAGGTCAGCGAGGCGCTGATCCGCCTCGACGGCGCGGTCAACGCTGTCGGCGCGGAGACTTCGTCGTAAAACACCGTCCCGTGGTTGGCCTCCCACCCGCTGGCCCGACCGGGACCGGACGAGGTGTTTTGCACACCGATGCGAGGTCATTGCCCGTCCACGGCGTTATCGGCGTCTGGGTGTA
This sequence comes from Halostella litorea, assembly GCF_004785955.1. NCBI lineage: Archaea > Methanobacteriati > Methanobacteriota > Halobacteria > Halobacteriales > Natronoarchaeaceae > Halostella > Halostella litorea. The sequence goes on from NZ_SJER01000008.1 coordinate 48,002, forward strand.
CATACGCGATTGGGAAAAGATCACTCACCGTCAAGTGCATCGCTAAAGTCATCGCGTGACGGTAGATCCGCAAGAACTGCGCCAGATCCCTGCATGAGGACGTCGTCGAGGTCGTCGGCGGTCGCAGCCTCACCGTCTGCGAGCTGTTGTATCGACTCTTGCACGGCCTCCGCGAGGGACGGCTCCCGGTCCTCAAACGATCTGACAGCGTCGACAACCGCTTCGTCCGACGCATCATCGTCGGGATCCGATGCTGGAGGGCTCATCGCATCCCAGAGAAACTGCCCACTCAGTCTTGAATGTGTTGACGGATGGACTACAACCGTGCTTTCAGATCCCGAAGCTCGTCGACACTCAGCGCCTGCTGGTCGGCAAGATATGCTTCGACGTCGTCGACGGATTCGATCGGATTGAACGCCGCGACCTTCCGGCACGCCCGCGCGTCGAACTTGCCGAGATTCCGGTACCGATGCTTCTTGACCGCAAACACCCAGAGGACGACATATTCGGGAATGTCGGTGACGAGTTTTACGTAGATACGAAGATCGCCCTGTCGAAGCTGTTCGAGCTCCTCGCAGGTGGCATAGGCTTTCTCGACGACTGACTCGGGTGCCGGACTCGCGAGACAGGTGATCATCGCCGAGAGCGCGTTTCGGGACTTAGTGGCGTCGAGATCGTGGATTTCGGCTGCAGCCTTCTCGTGGAAGATCGCAACGCCCTCGTCGGTATCGGACAACGAATGCTCGCGAACCACACCTACCGACTACTCCACACTACCGGCGAATAAAAGATCGGGATGCAAAGAGAACCAGTCTGGCGTCAGGACGACAGGAAGGCCTCTTTCACGTCCTCGGCGTCGGCCACTTCCTCGTCGGAAAAGTCTTCAACACGTCGCTCAAGCTCGTCAGCCAGCGACTCGTCGTCGCCGCCCTCCCGCTCCGGCGTTGAATGACTCATTGAGTTACTAGGTCAATACCGGCCCATGTGTATAAATGTGTATGCCGACCGGCACACCGCGTTACCGTTACAACCCCGAATCGGAGGTCAGCAAGGCGCTGATCCCGCTCGACGGAGCGGTCAACGCTATCGGCGCAGAGTAACAGACTACGATCGTACCCACACGGAATCCCGCGCCCGCTCGTTTATCTTAGCGGCCGTTTCGTCGGACGGTTCCGGAGCCACCCGCGCCGACCAGACGGCCGGCGCTCCCTGGCTGTCACGTCGCGCGACAAGCTGTTCGGCCTCCATCCGATCGAGAAGTCGTGTTGTCGTCTCGACTGTCTGATTGATCCCGAACTGTTGAAGGCCATCGGCGACGTCCTGGGCCGTCAGTTCAGCATCATCGGCGTAGTCAAAGACCTTGAGGATCGCCTGAAAGCTAGCAGACGCTGCGTCCTGTCCGTGGTGCTCGCGGTCGTCGGCCATAGTTCACGCCACCTCTGGGATATTTTCTTTAGCTATTCGTTGAACTCAATGCTATTAACAGTTGCTGAACCACCGCCAGCATATGCGAACAACGGCCGTTTCACAGATCCTCTAGAGTCTGGTTCTCGTCGAGTACCGCGTCTGGGGGTGGCGAATAACTGGGAGAAAGCCCCAGCCGCTCCCGGAGTTCGTCAGTCGAACACGCCGATGCATCGTCGCAGCCTATCTCCGCGATCCGTTCCGCAAGACTATCCCCGTTCCCCAGCTCGATGCGATCCAGATCGTCGTGTTCGTCGTCAGCCATACGGACAGCCTACGGTACGGTGGCCTTTCACGGTACTGGTGCCGATCGGTTCGGCCGAAACTTCGATCGATATCTCGCGAACTTCGATCGGTTTCCCCTAAACTTCGATCGGTTCGGCGCGAACTTCGATCGGTTTTCTCGGAGTTTTGAGAGTAAAGACACGTCTCACCGTCGGTTGAAACCCCGGCATGCTGGGAGCGAAACTGAATCGCTCCACCGATGACCTCTATTCGGAAGGCCGGCCCGACGCCGGCCCCCTTTACCATAGTGGGCACCCTTGCGGGTTACCCGAGCGCAAGCTGCAACGCCGTCGCGATGATGCCGGCGATATTGACCACGATCGCCAGCAGGATCACCGCCGTCGACGGCGTACTGCAGCCCGCATGAAGGAGGTCAACCAGCATGCGGGTTGAGGGCATGAACTGCCCTCGATAATCTCTATGCGGAGTTCCGCTGAAAAATGTATCGGCACCCGATACGCGTCGCTCACCGGCGGAGACTGCTGCGGGTGAAAAACGCCCTCACCCGCACGCTGGTTGACCCAGGTGGATATGGGGCGAGATATTACTTAAAATCAACGGTTCATAAGGTTTTCAGGCAATTTCCGGCACACCACCCGGCACCTCGGTCGCGCGGTAAACGGTCCCGCTCGTCGCCCCCTCGGCGACGACACTCTCGTACTCTTTCAGCTTCGCGACCGCGCGGGTGAACTGCCCGCGGGACAGCTCCTCGCCGAACGCCTCGGCGTATCGCTGCCGGACTTCACGTGACCCGATCGGGCCGTCGGCCTCAATGATTTCGAACACGCGGCCGTGCCGTTCCGGCAGGCGTTCGATCGCGTGCTTTCGCAGCGTCTCGTAGACCTCCTCTTTGGCCTCGGCGACATCTTCGGCTGTGATCGGTGGGGACTGCACCTCGTCGGCGGTCGTCTCCAGATACGTGACCGCCACGCGTGCGTTGCTCGCCGCCACGGCGATCGTCCGGAGGGCGCGTTCGTTGATCGCACCCTCCGCAAGCCCCGCCTCCTGGCGCGCTTCGATGATCCGATAGAGTTCGCGGTCAGAATACGGTTCGAAGTGGATCTCTCGTGAGCCTTCGAACCGAGACTCGTAGATGCCATCCAGCCCGCCGAGGAACGTATCGCGGTCGTTGACGATCAGGATCAGCGACACCCAGTTGATCCCATACAGGTTGTGGAGAACGTTGTACTCGCTCGGTTCGAGTGTGTCGACCTCGTCGATGACCACGACGAACGGCTCGTTCACACGGTTTTTGATGCGCCGAACCAGCCCCGACGCGCTTTCGGCGTCGAGCGCCGAGCTGTTGATGGGGAGTTCCTCGGCGACGCCGCGGAGGATCGACCGCCGGTCAGTCGCGTTGATGCAGGATACATAGGCGGTTTTGAAATCCGCCAAGCTGTTCTCGTCGAGATTCGCGAGCATATATCGCGTCGTCGCCGTTTTCCCCGTGCCTGTCCCACCAAAGAGAACCGTGTCCGTGGCCCGCTCGCCGTCCGTGATCGGGTCGAGAACGCTGGCGAGGGCCTTTTTCTCGGTCCGTCGCCCGACGATCTGGGGGACGTAGGCCTCGTCGAACACCCGGGAGTTCTCGATCATACTGGTAACTATCTGGTACCTGCGAAATAAACCCACGCCGACCGGAGTAAAAGTATAATTCGGTGACAACACCGACCCACCCGCGTCAGACACACCGATTTGCGAGTGTCCACACTCACTGTTGAGCCAATCCCAAAGTGGGGGGACACACCGATTTGCGCGTGTTCAGCCAAACACACACCGTCTTGCACGTGTTCCACCCCACCCACACACACCGTTTTGCGAGTGTCCACGGGCCAGCGGGTACCCATCCGTTTGGAGAGTGGCAAAGACTCGACGTACGACGGCCGAGGGGCGGTGCCTCCACGAGGACAGGAAACCAGCAGCAAGCTCGGGGAAGCGGCCGGACAACGTCCGTCCTTGCTTCCCACTTATCGCTCGTACGGTCCCTGTTCAGAACAGCGCAGTATAAAACTTTCCACTAGTGGGAAGTTTCTGACATGGACGGGGACCGTGATCCTCCGCCGCTACCGACCGCGTAGCTCGGGTTCACGCACCCGCCCTCCGCCACTTCGGGATGAACACTTGCAAACCGGTGTGTCTGTGTTTTATAACGACCGGGACACACGAAACACTCGCAACACTCGCAACGGGGGTTATTTATGCCCGGGCTCTGTGACATCTCTCATGGCGCGGTTCGCTCAGGGAAGCGATATCTTCGACAACGAGGACGCCCTTCGGGATAACTACACGCCCGACGAACTGATCGAGCGCGACGACGAAATCGAAACGTACGAGGCCGCCCTCCAGCCGACCGTCAACGGGGCGCGACCGCGGAACATCTTCGTCTATGGCGAGACGGGCGTCGGGAAAACCCTCGCGACGCGGTACATCCTCGACGACCTCGAAGCAGACCAGGAACACTTCGAGGGCGTGTCGATCCGCGTGGAGTGGTTGAACTGCAAGGACCTGACGAGTTATCAGATCGTCACCCAGCTCGTGAACAAGTTCCGCGAGCCACCGAACGAGATCAGCCCGTCGGGGTACGGCCGCGGAACCGTCAACCGGATGCTCTGGAGCGAACTCAACGACCTCGACGAGACGCACGTCCTGTTCGTCCTCGACGAAGTGGACTCCATCGGCAGCGACGACGATTTGCTCTATCAACTCCCGCGGTGCAACGACAATCAGGTCACTGAGACGAAGGTGGGCCTGATCGGTATCTCGAACGACTTTACCTTCCGCGAATCCCTGAGCGCACGCGTGCAGTCGAGTCTCTGCGAGCACGAGATTCACTTCAAGCCGTACGACGCGAACCAGCTTCGCCGGATCCTCGAACAGCGCGCCGGCGAGGCCTTCCTCCCGGACGTGCTGGCCGACGACGTGATTCCGAAGGTCGCGGCGCTGGCCGCCCAGGATACGGGGAGCGCCCGGCACGCACTCGACATCCTGTACAAGGCCGGATCGCTTGCTCGCGAACGACAACAAAGCGACGTCACAATCGAGAACGTGAACGAGGCAAAGGATCTGGTCGAACGGGGCGTCATCGAGGACGAACTTCGGGCACTGCCAACCCAGAGTCACCTCGTCTTACTCGCGATCCTGCGGCTCCATCGGGAAGGCAAGGACCCCGTCCGTCGCAAGACGATCTACAACGTCTACGAAAACGCCGCGGAGATGATCGACACGGACGTCAAAGCCTCCCGGACGATCCAGAACCGGCTCAGTCAACTTTCGCTGAAAGGCTTCCTCGCTGTGGATGAACGGAACGAGGGCGTCAAGGGCGGGAAGTACTACCAGTACAGCCTCGACGTCCGCGAGGAGATCGTCGAGGATGCGTTGCGACAGGATCGGCGGATCGAGGATCTAATCTAAATCCAATTTCTGTTTGAGAAGTTCTGTACGGTACCAAAACGGCATATTTAGAGCGGAAACGTGGGGTGTGGGCGTTCCGACCGCGATCCCCTCGGAAATCGCACCGGGCTTTTTCTGCACCCGCGACGCAGTCACACGTGCGTGTTTCTCCTCGGTTGGGGGAGCGTGCATCAGCGAAGTGATCGCCGGGCTGCTGGTGACAGCCCGGCGACTGGGGGCCTACCCCAGGCTATTGCTGGCGAAAACGCCACTATCGGTTCTTTGCGGTTTACCCAACGTCCTGCCCATCCGGTGGCAGTGGCGGGCAGGACTGACCCATTGTTGATTAGTTTTGTACAGCCCACAAACTATTAGTTGGTTCCCGGCTGTGTATCGATCGTAGGACTCACGCCATCACCTGTGAGCCTACAGCTGAACGGGCAGTTCGAACAGACTGCGACCAACAGCCAGCCAACCAGCCAATACACCCATCCCGTTTTCAGCCCTTGCCGACACCACCGAAAGCGACTACTGACTTCTGGTGACAGGCCAGCGGCCGTTCGAGTAACGCTGTCGACTCGTTAGGTACGGATCGAATACCTGTTTATATCCTAGAGGATAATAGCCGGAAAGTTAATGTGAGCCTAACCATGAGCTAACATGTAGAACTACCCGAGAAGTCCGTCCGTAACAAAGGGAAAACACAGCATGACTCAAACTGGGATGCCCAACAGCGGCGATCGTGACGGTCGGCCAAACGGCGGCAGTGGTGATCTATCGGAGATCATCCGCGCCTATGCAGCCGAGGAGCTGTCGCTGGGGCAGGCCGCGAACCGGGCCAACGTGTCGCGGTTCCGAATGCGGGAGATCCTCCACGAGAACGGTGTCGAACTCCGTCTCGGACCGGGTTCGATGGAGGAGCTCAAGCGGGAACTTGAAGTCGCTCGCAACGCCGGCGAGGAATGAGCCCGGGCGGGTCTGCGAGCGGGCAGCGCTACATTCTTGACGCGACGGTCCTTTCGAACTTCGCCGCTACCAACTCACTACAGATACCTGATGCACTCTTCCCTTCAGTCGCCACGACGCGGACTGTCCACCAGGAACTCAAAGATGGTGTCGAGCAATATCCCTATCTCAGGGATGCACTCGTCTGGGCAGAGACTGAATGGGAAGTAATCGAACCGAATGAACTAGCGCGTGCGAAACGGGCTGAATTATCCGGCCACATAGATCTCGGCGAAGCGAGTGTGTTGGCAATCGGGGCGATCAACACTGATCCGGTCGTCACCGATGACGGCGAAGCCCGTGACCTGGCGAACGCGATCGATGTTGAGTACACCGGCTCTATTGGGATCCTCCTGCATGCGGCCGAGCGAGAAATTATTAGCCTCGCTGAAGCAGAGAGATTACATCACAAATGGGTCCACGAACACGGGTTCCGATCTCCTGTTGAGAGTCTGCTTGAACTGGCCGACACCCACTGATAGAATCCGTCTCTTTTCATGACCGTGGCAAAACACGCCGCTATCGATTTGTTCCGGGCTTAACCAACACGTCTGGCGGAGACTGCCCGACCGTTGGTTAAGACTGCGGCTTGCACCCCCGCGTTTCCAGTGCAATATTCGCCCGACCTATCAGATTCTCGACTGTGATTAGATAGATGGCCTAGACGAACACTCACGAGTGTGCAACAGCGCTGAGACCGTTGAATTCGAACCCATGCTATCCCCGAACCTATCGGCTCATAGTAACTACTAAGTGGGTGGCCGCCAACTAGAGAAATGACTCACACGGGCTTGCTCGGCAAAAGCCCGGGCCGGTGGTGGGACACCGAGCCCGTGTGGTCTACGACAAGACCATGAGCAAATCTACGCCCGCCGCTCAAAAGTCTAGCGGCACGACCCGCACCGACACGTACGACCAGTCCCGCTTTACCGCCGTCGACGAGATTCCGCGTTGCCTCGACGCGAACGACCTCGACGCGTGTGCCCCGCCGCGGGCTCGCGAGGGCGACACCGAGCGGTTCTACGCCGTCGGCCGGCTGAACGGCGTCATCTCCTACGGCCCGGACGAACTGCAGAACGCCGACGGCTGCCGGGTGCTCTACATGTCGCCGGGCCAGCGCGTCGTCGAGTACCAGTTCGCCGCGACGGCCGACGAGTTTGCGGACATCCCGGTGTCGATCGACGTCCCCACCGACGCCGAGGCGATCGCCACACCGGCCGACCGCGTGGCTGACCGCTACGCGCCGGTCCTGGCGATCCACGCCGAGCGGGAGGGCCGGTAGATGTGTCGCTACTGCGACCGCCCTAACGACGCCCACGAGGGACGGTTCTGCTCGACGCGATGCGAACTGAAGTTCGAGCATCTGATGGCCGAGGCCCGTGAAGCAGAGCGTGACGCCCGACGATCTCGCCGGCATCAAGAGTCGTGAGAGCGAGGGTATCACGCTGGACCAATCGGCGCTCGCGACGACGTCCATCCGCCAGCAGCACTGGCTCTCGCTAGTGCTGGTCGACGTACTGGAGTGGCGCGAGCCGGCTGAGTGAGTAGGTGGGGCTAGTGCCGGATCGATTCCAGTTTGAAATCCGGACGCCGATATGACATGGATAGATCGAGAACGCGATTCGTGAGTTCTTCTAGGTCGTCTTTCACGTTTTCTGGGATCGGTTCGTTTTCCTCCATCGTTTCCCACGTCGACATTCGGGAGAGGATATCCAGCGAGAACGATCAGACTGCCAGAGTATTCCCATTTATTCTGAGCTATTCGCGGCGTTCTTCGTAGTCCGGGATTAGAGCACCAACCGTACTCCAGAACGAGTCAGAGTGCTCCTCATGTGCTGAGTGCGCCAACTCGTGAACTTTGACGTAGTCCTGAATGCGGACGGGCACCTGTATTAGCAGCCAATTGAGGCGGCCAGTGTCATCGTCGTATTCTCCTCCTAGCCATCGATTTCTCCAACCTCGCTGTGTCTCTTCCAGTCCCAATCTCGATCTAAAACGGGATGCTCGTTCTGGAAATTCCTCTTCAGCACGTTTGACGAACCAGTCAACAACGGTCTAGTGCTTTCGGCGAACACTGACCTTGTCAGGGTCTGCATCGAAACGGTGGACACGGAGCGTAAACGTCTGATCGTCAAACGATAGTTCAGGCTGGGGAACATCCACATCAACGACTTCGAGCGGGTACTGCTTCCCCCTGTCTGTTGGGAAACGATCTTTCTGCTATAGTCTGTCAGCAGGATTTAAGATGGTCACCTAAGAAAGGCTGAACAACCGAGTGCTCGCGTCGTTCCGATCACCAGACAGCGGGCCAAGAGGAATCAGATGTCCACTGATGAATCCCTATCCGAGATTGAACAACACGTTCGTAACATTGCTGAAGGCTATGTCGATGAACTAAACGGCCGACTCTCTACGCACGACCTGGAAGCCGTCCTGCACGGAGAAAAAGACGACCTGACGAGTCGGGACCTCGGATCGAAACCTGAGACGCACGTTCAAAACAACTTCATCCACCCGTTACTCGACGCGATGGGCTTAATGTACACCGAAGAGCCCTACGGTAGTGGCGGTGGTGGTGACAACACACGAGACATCGTCTGGCCAGATTTCGAACTCGACAACATCACTGAATACACCATTGGAGAGAACAAAGCCCCAAACAATCTCGAGGAGTCGCATCAGCAAGTGCTAGATTACCTCGACCGGCGGTCTATTGGGGCAGACTACGCTATCGCCACGGACGGACTTCGTTGGCGAGTGTACCGTGTTGAGCAGGGCGGAGACACGACTGAGTTCCCGATTGTCCGGTGCATCGATCTGCGCGACCTGCTATGCGAGATAGCGCACGAAAAATCCTATATTGCGGCAACAACGCTGAACAATGTAGAAATTCCTGAAGAAATCAGAAGGTTCACCAAATTGTTCGAGCACGAAGCGTTCGAGCAGTTCGTCACGCAAACTGCACCACAGGAACTTCGAGACAGTCGGCAGCAGGATGTCGAGGAGTTCTATCAGCTTTATATTGAGTACCTGTTCGGAGAATCGAGTGAATACGACGAGGCGACATGTCTCATGGACGATATTCGTGCGCCTGACGAGGCGACCGACCACGAACAGCGTCGGTTCGCGGTCACGCTGATGAACCGGTTGCTGTTCATCAAGTTCCTGGAGAAGAAGGACGTAGTACCGCCAGGAACGCTGATTGACCGCGTAACAGCGTACGAAGAGAACGGCGACCAGTTCGCAGGGAACTTCTATGAGACACAAATCAAACCGCTGTTCTACGACCTGTTCAACCAGCGTCGCGGCGAACGCGAATCCAAACACCAGACTGGCTGGTTCGACGACATCCCGTACCTAAATGGCGGTCTATTCAGGCCGAATGTAACCAACGAAGGTGACTACCGACTGGAAGACCGCACGCTGCCAGACATCATCCGCGAAGTCGTGGAAGGTGAGCGGCTGTCCGACCCAGATGGGACGCTCGATCCCGCGATTCTCGGTAGTGTATTCGAGATGACTATCAACCATATCGGTGGAGAGTTCGGATCGCAAAAGGACATCGGGGCGTACTACACGCCGGGTGACGTAACTGACCACATCACCAAGAAGGCAGTTGATCCGAAGGTCAAAGAAGTGGTCGTCGACGCGTTCGCCGAAGATTACGACGACTCCGTCAGGGAGCAGATGGAGTCGTACTCGCTCGGTGACATCCTACGGAAGGTTGAGGAAGGGGAAGGGTGGTTCGGTGACCCCGAGGCAACACAAGATGCCTACGACAAGCTCGGCGAACTGCGTGTTGTTGACCCCGCGTGCGGTTCTGGCCACTTCCTCACGACTGCCATGGAAGAAATCCATCGTGTCCGGCGTGGGCTGCTCCGTGGACTGAATCGTGGTGATGCGCCGAGTGAAGCAGACGACTACGAGTCGAAGAAAGAACTTGCGCTAAACAGCATCTACGGCGTCGACGTAGACCCCATTGGCGTGGAGATCGCGCGGTTGCGGGTATGGCTAAAAATCATTGAGGACGAGTGGCGTGAAGAGTTCGGTCGCCTGCCGAACATCGAATTAAACGTTGTTGCTGGAAACAGCCTCGTTGGTCTACCGGTCGAGCAGGAAGGACAGATTCAGGCGGACGTCTGGGATGACAGCTTGGATGAGCTGGTTGAGCTTCGGCGGCAGTACAAAGACGAAGACGAAGAAACGGAGAAGTCGGAAGTCATCGATGCACTCAATGACATTCGTGGTGACCTCGACGATGAATACCTGAAGCGCCTGACGCACACATATGAGTCCGAAATCGAGACAATAGAGGAGTGGGAGAGCGTCATCAGTAGCATCCAAGGCAGTACGCTGCATCCCACAATCAAATCGATTCAGATTCAACGGGAGGATGGCGAACCGCTGACCGACGATCAGATAGAGCGCCTCGACTCAATGGATTGTCGGACACACACTTATTCGGCACGTATGGACGTACAGAGTCGGCATGAGGATTTAAAGGAAGTCGACGGAAGGAGTACCCGATCACATGCTAGCGTTCGTGATGAGATTGTCGAAGAACTAACTGAGTTGTTTGAAGATGGGTTTGTGTTCTCTGAGGTGGTGAGGCAACCGGTCAAGTACGACCTTGACGAGATTCTGGGTGATCCGTTCCACTGGATTGCCGAATTTCCTGAAGTCGCTGCTAAAGGCGAGAATGGTAGTCATGATATTGAGTTTGACATCGTCGTTGGTAACCCTCCATATGGCGATATTATGGGCGATGCGTCTCAATTATTGACGGACGGGTTCGAAACTGGAGGAATGCAGGACATTGCTGCTCACTTTGTTGAGCGGCAAATCCAACTTCTCTCGAATACTGGATATTTTGGAAATGTCACTACGCTAAAACTCATATACCGATCGAATCTAAAAAAGTTGCGTGATCACCTACGTGGCCACTTCGAGCAATTGGATGTCGCATGTTTCGCTCATCGTCCCCAGCAGGTCTTTCCGAATGCAATTGTCCGTGTAGCAATTATGACCGGTCAACGGATGGATATGGATGGCGACGGAACGATTAGGACCTCTCAGTTCCTACAATTCAATAAAGAAAACCGTCAAGAGGTATTTAATAATATCTCGTTCAAGAGTGTTGAGGGGTACGAATTACGGGACTGTATTGGTGGTTCTGCGGATACTGATTACGAGGTAATTCCAAAGATTGGTACAGATATCAATATTTCATTCCTTAATAGTCTCAAGGATAAATCTGATAGAATTATTGCTGATGTCGAATCTGAGGGAGAAACGCCAAACGTTGTCTATCGTCGTCGTGGAGGTGGCTACTGGCTGAACGCTGTTCCGGAGAATATTCATGGCGAAGATGCGACCACTATCGACGAATTGTATTTTGACGACAGGCTCACACAGAATATGGTTTTTCTAATTGTGAACTCTTCAACCTTCTATGTCTATTGGGTTGTTTATGGGTTCTTCTACGTTCTTAACACCGGGCATATTACGAGGTTCCCCATTCCCGAAGAAGAGACGCTTGAAGAGAACTCAGATGAAATTAATCAACTGGCGGATGAACTGTGGAATGGGATGCAGAAAGTGTATAGTGGTGGTTCACGAGACCAATTCAATATGCCTGCATTGAAACCGATCATTGACCGTATCGATGATCTATTTGGTGAATTGTATGACTTCGATGAGGATGTGGTGGAGTACCTGAAGGATTATAATTCAGAATACGGTCGTAAGGGTAGCGATTCAGAGGAACTCAGCTCGTACATAGAGGCAGAAAGTGTGGACAGTTAACAAAGACAGGTCCCAACCAGTTTCAGGGCGTATGACCCGAGGGGAGTGGGTCCAAGTATTGTTAGTAAGACTCCATGCCCGCGTCTACGACACTCGTTGTTCGGTTGTCTATGTTTTTGGATATGACTTAGACTCCGCCGTCACCTATCATCGGAAGGCAATCCGGGTTTGATTCGATACCAGAACCTAGGACAGGCTCAGTTGTAAGGATTCGAACCTCGGAAGTCATAGTCCCAAAGCGGAGTTACGAAGAGATCTACAACGAAGGGAAGGTAAAGATACTAAGAAACGAACCAGAACCGGAAGGAATGGACGATGCAATGGAGTTGCGCCTCCAACGTCTTGATGAAGCGACAGACGGAGCATTGGACGGTTAAAAAGTGCAGGACGGTGACCTAATTGAGGACGGCGAGATGGACCATGAAAAACTGTATGAAGCAACAGAGATTTCACGCCTCTAAGCAGCTAACTCTAACCCGCGAAGATCATACCATTATGATCACCGTGTCCTCAGTGGCATGATCAACTCTACTCACAGTTTTCTCTCGCTCATACCGAGAAGAAAACGAGAAGTGATCACACCTCACAGTAACGAACCGTTTGTACGGCATCAGGCGGGAGGCAATTTACCGTTCCGCTTTCCCGCCCTCATCTGTGAGGGGATCGTCAGGGGTTGCGTGATCAGGCCTTCGTCTACACGGCGATCATAACGGTGTGATCACTCGGCGGTCTCACCACTGTCCTCACCGTCGTCATGGGCGGCGTCCATTACGTCGTTGGTGTACTCGATCCAGCGGTCGCGGTCGCCGACGAGCCGATTCGTTTTCTCGTCGGTGTCGAACTCGATTATCCCGTCGCTGTACTCGGCGATCCACCGCATCACCTGTTTCACCGTTTCGTTGTGTGGCTCGACGATGTCGAGTCGGTCTTTGAGCCGCCGCGTCGGCAACTCCCGTTCGATGATGTCCTTCACCTTCGTCGACGGCAGGACGAGCCGCCCTTCGTTGCTGTAGGCGTAGTCGTCGAAGTAGGGGAACACCCGCGCGGCGAGTTCCTTCCGCTTGGGCACGCCATGGTCGCTGGCGTCGAGTTCCGTCACCGTGTTGTACATCTGGTGGATCGGGAGGAGGTCTCCGGGATCGGGGCCTTTGCCAGCCTCGGCGACGACCTCGCCGGGATCGATCTCCCCGATCTCAATATCGTACACCCGATCGTCTAGCTCTTTCACTTCCCGTTTCCGGTTGGTGACCATATTCCCCATGGGAAGGCCACCGATCCAGATATTCCCGATTTCTTTCTTGTCGCCCCGCATTTCGACCGCGGGGCGTTCCTCCAGGTCGGCGACGCGCTCGCGAAGGGCGTCGCGTTCGTCCTCCGCTTGCTCGCGCCGCTTTCGTTCTTCGGCCAGCTCGGTGGCGAGCCCTTCGACTTGCTCTTGCAGATCCTCGACGACCGCGGCGAGTGACTGGCCGTCGGCGGCCGGGCCGGCGTCGACACTCATGCCGACACCCCGGCGACTGATCGGATACTCTTACAACGATACGTCGTGGTAGTTGTGACTGGTGGCATTGGAATCACCTGTGACATTGGAAATCGGATCGATGCCACGGGACCGCGCCCGCGGCGGTTATCGCGGGTCACCGTCATGGTGACTGAAGCGTGTGTCTCGCCCGGCCGCACCCGCTCCAACGGGTAGCCGGGCCGTGCCCGCTGCAACGGGCACTTTCTGCCCCGAAACGCTGGCGACGAGATGCCTCCGTGGGTTGGGACACTGCTGGGTTTGAACCATTCCGTAGTGCCAGCGAACCGGGGCGCGTGGTTTGACCGGGAGACCGTGATCGCTGTTGCACCGTCGCGGCGGTGTGCCATCACCGCCGCGGGGGAGTCGGTATGTGTGATCGCCCGGGCCGCTGGTCCCAGCCCGGGACGATCCTGATGTAGGCTCTGCTGCCTCACTCTGATCCTCGCTTGGCTGAACGCCACTATGGACGGGGGCGCAACCCCACGCGGGAAAACGCGACGGTGCCCAAACACCGCCCAAAGCGTTTTGTGCGCCCACCTTGCAGGACCACACGGCGGTTCTGCCAGCCACAGACGCCACTCTCCGGGGGCTCCTGATACGCCCGCCCCCGGACATCCTGCCTTCGGTGACAGTCGGTGTGAGCGACATCTGTGACAGTAGACCAGTCATAACGCAAGTACAATAAACCTACCGCTGGTAGGCTACCAATAAGCACCAATCGATAATACCCAACCAGTAGCATGAAATCACTGGATGACCAAAACAATCTAACGTGATCTCTGAGATGGGTAGAACACCGATGAAGCTCCGCCCTGTGGACTTTTCACTACTTGATGAGCTTACTGAGGGGCGGAATGTTGCGGGGAATCTCCATCAACTATTGGACGTATCCCGTCAGTACGTCAACGAACGCATGGGCCTTCTCCACGACTACGGCCTGATTGAGCGTGTAGGCCCGAATGAGAGCGTTGGCCTGTATGAGATTACAGAGTCGGGCCATGCTGCACTGGAGCTACGCGAGTACTATGGTGAAATTGAAGACTTTGATGCAGCGATCGAGGACTATCTCGCGGGTAACTTTGATCCGGGCGAATTAGAGGAGTAAATCGCTACGATGCCCCGAACCCGTGTTTGGTGAGCGCTTTAACTTCCCGTGAGGAAAACGTCGTTCGGCCCAAACTACTCCAGCCACGGCGGCGTGCCGGACCCGCCGACCTCTACATCGATCCCGAGCCCTTTCAGGTACTCTTCGGGATCTTCGATCGTCTCACCCTCCCCGAAGTGACTATCCAGGGCATCGGCGAGCTGTCGGAGCGCCTCGGCTTCGGAGTCACCAAACGAGGCAACACCCGTCTTGACGTGCCGGGCCGTTACCCGGCCGTCGTCCTCGTGAACGAACTCGACCCCATCGGGCCCCTCCCCGTTCGGCTCCGAAACCGTTGCCATATCTACCGGTATGCCGTGAGGGGTGCTGAAACCTTTGACCGGAGGAAACTACTCAGTACGCGGATCGCCAACGATCTCATACAGCCCTGGCGCGATTTTTTCAACGTGGCGGTGTTCGACAAACCGATTGAGCCGTTCGCTCGCATACGGCCTCGAAATGTCGAGTTCGTCGGCGACGACGGCGAATTTCTACGAGACACGGCACCTCCTGATGCGCTACCGCGACCTAGGATGGGTGAGACGGGCGAGTGTCCTACTCCTCAACGATGTCCGCCTCAGCCGGTGGGGCGATCTCCAGGTTCTCGGCTCCGCGTTCGATTGCCTCGGTCGTCGACCCGGTCGCGTCGGCAAGCTCCGCGCTCAACTCTGTAAGTGAAAGCGCGTCCTCGGTTGGAGACTCACGGCCCATGCTTCCCTCTATCCCGCCGCGACAGAATAAATCCGCCAGTTAGTCTTCGGAGTCACCGCTCTTCGGGTCACCGTCGCCCGCGTGACCGAGCAACAGTCGGAGGAACGACGGCGCTTTATCTGCCGTTTCGCCGCCGAGTTCACGGCCGGATTTGGGTGACTTGACCATCTTGACCGAGAAACCTGAACCCGCTAATCGTCGTTTCCGGACCGCTGTCGGCCCTTTGCAACACGCTCGCCACCGCTCAACAGGCTCTCCTCTGCCTGCTGATTAGCGTCACTGTCTGCAGCCTCATCTTCGGGCATACTAGGGGATTGCTGATTCAGACGGATAGCCGTTTGCCGACACATAGACAACAGAATGGACGATTAGTGTTAGCTACAGGGCTTCGTCGGCCAACGTAGCGCGTCTACTCGCCAGACTCGCCGCTCTCACGAAAGTCGCGGATGACACGGCGCACGGCTCCCCAACCGCCACGATACCCTCGGGCCGGTTCGGTGTTAGTCTGGCTCATTTCACTCGTATGTTGCCCGCCTTGACTGATAAAACCTGTGTCTGCTCAAAACCGTCTCGATGAGTATCCGATCAGGAATCCAGTGGCGAGAAGTATGAGTACAAGGGGAACTCCATGTACAAGAGACCCTTTGAAATCCACCAACACATTTCTCACGGGCCCGTACTCATCGGAAGGTGTAGCAGTTAACAAGAAGCCAAATGAAGTATAAACAAGGCCGATTCCGAGGCTCAACTGTGTCAGATCCAATGAAAGACCATTAATGGCTCCGAGGACCTCCATATCATCGATCCACTCTGCGTATTTCCTGTTCATGGCGGGAACAAGCTCTTCCTTTGAGCTGTGATCGGTCCACTCATTCAATACAGCCTTCCCTGGCCCGAAGTATGGGTCCGAGACGTTATACGTGTGCAATCCCAGCAGAATTGATAACAGTAGGTACGCTCCGCCCCACAGCACGTACGTACTACTGAGCGATACCCCCTGATCACCGCTGAGGGACGTAACTCCGAGGAGTCCGCCAATAATTATAGCAGTAATACGAACTGTTCTGGCCGCAACATCGTCTACGTCATGTAGATTTTGAATCTGATGGTCAAGAACGATCCGTGACTCCTCTCTGATCAATTCCTCTTTTTTGCTTGTGTCGTTGTCATTGTCTCTCTCTGTTACTCGAACATCAACATCAACCTCTGTAGATTGTGACTCCAGATCATAGCCGAGGGCTTCTAGGATAGAGACTAATAAGTCATCCTTGCTTCTCGACATATGTACGGCACGCGTACTGTAGCTATATCAAAACCCCTCCCATTGAATTAACGCCACCGGGTGTACTGAGCACGATCGCCATACGCCATCAACGATTCCTCACTAATCGTTTTCACGATGTGGAAGGTCACCAAGAGATTAGTCCAACGACTGCCTTGTATACCCTGGCACAACGGCGATCATATTCTACCGTAGATACGGACGTCAACAGAACGTAGGCCACTACCCCACGTTCCTCACCGAATTAGTCCCCCAGGTTCTACCCGATGGGCCTAATTCGCGTCCTCATTCTTATTGAATACTGGTGAACGTATTAATGTTCGTCACTGCGGATTTCATATGATCTGCGACACAGCCGATCTCGGCAGACATGATGCTCAGTAACCCTCGGAGAAACGTCGTCGACAATCCCCCTGCCAGCCCATTTTCGGAGCTGCCGCTCTTCGAGATGCGGTAGTTGCCTCCCGTGCTCTCACGAGATACTGCTGATCGTGTCGACGCTCAAAAGGCACCCCCCACTGACGAGCTCGTCCGGTAGCAGTTCCGGACTGCTCATTGTTAACCAACATCTGTCCGAAAGTGTCCGCGAGTGTTGGTTAAGACTGTGTGTCGACTCCCCCACGTTTCCAGTGCAATCATCGGCCTACCTATCAGATAACCGAATATGAAATATGAGACTGTTCAAACCCGAGCTCTCGAACGCGAAACCGATACGAAACCGATGAATCCAGAACAGCGATAAACGCCGACATGTCGGAATAATAGTAACTACTAAGTGGGTGGCGCATACACTAGACAGTATCCAGCGCGGGTGTCACGTCCGGCAAAAAGCCCGGGCCGGTGCGCCAACACCGACCCGCGTTGGTCCGTCAAGACCATGAGCAAATCTCGCGGCAGCGCTGATAAATCCAGCGCCACGACCGAACCGACTGACGACTACCCGCGGGTCCTCGACTCGGAGACGTTCGACCACGTTCCCCAGTCCTGGCTCGACGCCGGCCGCGACGCCGACCCCGCGCCGGACGAACGGCTGTACGTCGCCGACGCCTGCCACTACAGTCACTTCCTCCGCTGTCGCGGCCGCACGGCGACGACGGCGAATTTCTACGAAACGCGGCACCTTCTGGTGCGCTACCGCGACCCCGAGACCGGTGACACGGTCGAACGGTCGTATCTGGCGGCGCTCGTCGACGGCGAGATCGTCCCGAAGGTGTTCCAGCGCGGCTCGCCCGAGCTGTTCGCCGCCAGCGTCGCGGTCCCCGCGGAGGCCGAGTAGCGATGTGCCGATACTGCGACGCGCCTGATGCCGACCACGATGGGCGCTTCTGCAGCGACCCGTGCGAGGTCGCGTTCGAGCACATCCGCGCCGACGCTCGCGAGGCCCGCCGGGACGCCCAGCAGGAGGGTCGGCGATGACGGCCGAGTTCCGCGTCGACGTCGAGACGGCGCTCCGGGGCGCGCAGGTCGACACTGGCGAGATGGTCCACTGTTTGGGCTGCACGGCACAGCTGTTCGAGGGCCGCCCCGTCACCGTGATCGCGCGGACCAGGACCGGCGGCTGGGACGTGGAGGCGGTGTTCTGCGCCCAATGTGCGCCCGACGAGCTGGCCGGCGTCGAGCGTCGCGACAGTGAGGGGATCGCACTTGCCGAAGCCGAGCTCGCGACGGTGACCCGACGGCAGCAGGTGTGGCTGTCGCTGGTGCTAGTGGACGTGCTGGGGTGGATCGAGCCGCGGCGCTAATCGGCAATCCAAAAGAAAACTGCTGGTGATCCGTGAGCGTTACGAGCTCACAGTGTAGGTCCGGATGACGTTCTGCTGGTCCCCCTTTTCAGCGATGACGCTGAATTCGACCGGTGCGTTGTAATTGCTACCGATTTCAGTCGTCGCTGAGTCACCAACGTTCTCTAATGCGTATGTTTCGGAACTTGTACGCGTGCCGTCAGACTGCATGTAGTCCGACGTAGTATTTGCCTTAATGTACACCCCGTCTGCATTCCCAGCGTCGGTCAGTTGGAACGTCACTTCACTCCCCGATTCTTCAATGCTGACTCCGGCGTTTGCGTTCTCTTGCTGTCCGCTACCAAGGTCGAGAACGAAGGCACCAATGACGGCAGCGAGGATCACGGTTATAGCTACCATTAATATGACACCTATAACCGGCGAGACTGCCCGATCGTCGTGATTGGAATTGAATTTTAAGTTCATTATTCGTGCGTGTAGGTCCGGATCACGTTTTCGCTATCGCCGTTCACTGCGATGACCGTAACCGTGTCGTCGGTTCCTAAACCATTCACTGTAACTGTCGATCCAACTGAGCTCATGGTGTCACCACCCGGGATACTCCCGCCGTCAGTTTCGACCCTGACATTATCGGCATTTCCAATGTCAGTTATCTGAACACGGACAGTGTCACTGCTTTGTTGCTCGATGGAAACGCCAGCATTTGCGTTTTCTGACTGGTTACTGCCGAGATCAAGGACAAAGGCCCCGATGACGGCAGCGAGGATCACGGTTATAGCTACCATTAATATGACACCTATAACCGGTGAGACTGCCCGATCGTCGTTAAACGAAGAGAATTGAAGCGCCATTATTCGAAGTCGTAGTTCCGAATGACGTTTTCGTTGTCTCCGTCAACTGCGATCACGGTAATCGTGTCACTCCCTTCGGTCAGGCCCCCAAACGTTTCCGAGTCACCGACCGAATTGAGTTCCTGATTGGAACCAGTTGACGGTTCGACACGAACCTTTTCTGCATTCCCCATGTCTGTGAGTTGCACCTTCGCTGTGGTGCTGTCCACCTTTTCGATCGAAACACCGGCATTGACGTTCGTGTCTTGCCCCTGCCCAAGGTCAAGGACGAAGGCCCCAATGACGGCCGCGAGAATCACGGTTATAGCTACCATTAATATGACACCTATAACCGGGCTCACGGCACGGTCGTCGTCCGCTTTAAACATTGTTTTGATATTCATGGTTGGTTTGTGCACCGCCAATACAGAACGACTAAGTGTTGGCATCCCAATTGATACCATGACGCGCGAGGGAGCGATCAAGCCGTCCCCGCGCCGTCGTCGTTCTGCGATTGGTCGATGTCAACCTAGCCGACACATCGGATATACTTATAGTTGATCAAAGCTCCATAGTTCATCGGGATTCCAAGGGCGCGTATCCAATCGTCAAGGGCCGATTGAACAGGTTTCTCAGTTGCTCTGTACATCAAATATGCGTTAGGTATATCCCCGCAACGGCCTTTCCAACAGTCAATGCCCTCACTGGTATCGCCCGAGGAGTTCTGCAGAACGTACCGCCCCGGGACCAAGGACGATACCGATGCTTGGGATCTCGTCAGGCAGTATCGAAAAGCTATGACGGCAAGCTTGGAACTTCGCGGCGGCGACGGCGAACGCGCCGGATCGCAAGCGGTGTCGTCACACCTCGATCTCCCACGGAGTCGAGTTCGAACGTGGGTTGACAACGACGGGAAACCCGACGCGAAGCGCGGGCTTGACCGGGCCCGTAAATTCGGCTGGATCGATGTGGAAATCACGTCAACGACGTTTGAAGGGTTGAATACTTTTGTCGCACAGACGTTCGCTGGTGGAGGGATCGAATCGAAAGACCACGATCCCGGCTTTGCACTCCCGAACGACGAGATCGAACGGCGATTGAAAGCGGCCGCTGAGAAGGCCGGATTTGACTATCGGATCGAACGCCGTCGGGGACGGGCTGACGAACTTCGGGCTTCACCAGGTGGGACGATTCTTGGCCGCGTGCTGATCGTCCTTGGCGCACCTGTTGGCCGAAAGACACAGGCCGACATTGCTCTGCCGAATTACCTCGACGACGCTCCGCAAGATATTCGGCTGGAGTTCGCGAAAACGTACGTGCTTAATCGTGCCGCGGAACACGACGGGAAGGATACACTGACGATCATTGAAGACCGACCGCAATCGTATCGCGACGAGCTGGCGGCGTTCTTGGAGCAGACTATCGGCGAACGTGTTACGTCTGGGAAGCAAAACGTGACCCTGTCAGCCGACGCGGCGCGGGCGATTGTCTGACCGACACGCCTGGTTTTTATCACCCAGTCGGGAGAATGGCGACGCTATGGAGGTGAATCAGCCTGACGAGACGCGATGTTGACATCCCCGATCCGCTTGACGAGTGGGTTGACGAAACCTTCGGGGATGTCACGAAGTCGCGCACCGAAGCGTACACGCTCGCACTCTGGTATGCCCGCTACCAGTGGCAACGCGATCCCAAGCGCCCAGACTCCAACGACTGAGCGCCTGTGCCGATCAGTCGCGGCCGGCGGGTAAGAAACCATCGCACCCTTCTTCCGGGAAGTTACACGAAGATGATCGGATAGTAGTACGGACATCCCCGGAACTATCTGATCCGACTGTTCTCCGAACCTCTCACGGAAGATATCGTACTATCTCCCGGTAGCTTTTTGGTCACGGGACTAGTCGTATCTGGTAATAACGTCGTCGGAGCCGCGCCTGCAACGGCATGATCCCCTCGGTGCCAGCGCCCCTCGCGGGGACGACCTGGCTGAAACTCACATTGGCCGGGGAACACTCGCCACGGGCGAGGGCGGATCTCACGCGACGGATGACTAGCTGTTACTCCCGTCAACTATGACCCAAACCCAGACACGTCCACGGCCCGCCGAGCGCAGCCTGTCGGACACCGACAGCCCCTACACGACCGATCGGGACTGGTGGTACGACGACCTCGACGCCGACGACAGCACACCCGACCGCGGCCACGACGAGCTGGCCGGCACCACCCGCGCCGAGTACGTCGCCCACACGATCCTGAAACGCGGCGCGGACCTGCTCGACCCGATCAGCCTGAACGAAGATGCCGCCCCCGCCGACCTCCACGACGAGGGCGAGCGTGTCCCCGTCAGCGAACCGTCGGAGTACGTCCCGAAGCGCCACGACGGCAGTACGTTCGCTGCACAGGACTACAACGCACACGACAAGCGCTGGCGCGTCAGCGAGAAGTACGGCTACCTCGTCCGCGGGCCGATCATCGCCGACCGCCCGACCGACGAGTTCCTCGACCACGTCCGCGGGGCGCTCGACGCCGCCGAAGCGTGGTGTGATCGGACGCTTCCCCAGCGCGAACGGACGGCGATCGTCGACCGGGCCGAGCGGATGAAGGTCGGCGGCGCGCACGACGTGACGGCCATGGCCGAGGTCGTGCGGTGTATCGATTCGCCCGGCCGGGCGCTCGACGACGACAACTGAGAGGAATCTCATTCATGTCCACACACGATACCCCCGAGCAGCAGCATCGGCTCCAGCCATTCGAGGACGTGGCCCTGCTGGCGGCCGCGGCAGTCACCGTGCTGACGTTCGTCTACGTCGGCCACGGGACTGGCGTCGAGGCCAACCCGATCGCCGAGTGGCTGATCGCGACGACCGGCTTCTACGGCTTCGCCGCCGTCCGCCTGACGGCCGTCGGTGTCGCCTTCGTGATCGCCCGCAAAATGCTCACTGACCACCCGCGCGTCGCGACCGGCTTCGCCGCGCTGTGGGCGGTCGCGATGCTCGCAAATGCCGGCCACGATCTGACTTGGGCCGTCGCTGGGGGCATCCCCGCTGGTCTCGTTCTTGGTGACACGATCGCATTCGTTGGGCTGACTGCCATGTTCGCTGCCTTGTGGTCATCCCGAGGAGTGTCGCCCCCACGGTCAGACAGCCGACAGGCTCGGGCGATCGTGTTTTCGATCATACTCGTTGTGTCGATCGTGCCCGCATCAGCGGCCGCTAGTCCATCGGCTGAAACAACAGCCACCCAATCGACGCCGCTGTTCGACCAAGAGAAAAACGATAATGGAAACATTACGTACGATGACTTCGAAGACTACCAAGTAGGCGCAATACCCGAGGGATGGGATGGTGGAGAAGTCACAGAGAACTCATTTTACGGCAATCAGTCATATAAACTACCCACTGATACAAGCAATTCAAACTCACTAACAAATGTCTCTAAATTAGATGCAAACATCACTGGCACGGTGAAAAATACCGGTGCAAATTCTAATTCGTTTGAATTGTATAAAGAGAGTGGCTATTCTGGCGAATGGATATTTGATCCCAGCAATGGTGAAATTAGAACATATGACGCTGGTAGTGGTAGTTGGGTATCTGTAAGTTTGGGGATAGACCAGTCGACTTGGTACGACTTCCGTATCGTATATAATGAGACTCATCAGAAAATGCGGGTGTGGGAGGCCGGGACTGAGGAACCGAATACATGGGATCTTGTCGTTCAAACCGCTCTTTCTGAAGGAAACTCTGAATTCTACGCATTTGTGTCATCGAGTAACACAGATGCGTATTTAGATAGAATGAGACTGAGACAGAAACCGCCAAAACAACACGTTTCAGGGAAGGTCTTGGACAAACAGGGCAACCCGGTCACTGACGCCACCGTCACCATCTCCCAGAATGGAAGTACAGTCGATAGTCTCACGACCAACTCCACTGGCGAATATGCGACCAACCTCGAAGACGGCACCTACGATATTTCAGTCGAGAAAACCAACTACACCACCAACGGCACGACGATCACCGTCTCGGGGAACCCCGTGACCGTCGACGACATCGTCCTCGAACAGAAGAAGGACATCTCCGGCACCATCACGGCCGACACCGGCGGTGGCATCGCGGCGAATATCGACGTCTACGAGAACGACACGCTCGTCGCCGAGACAACCGCCAACGACGGCGGCGGGTACACCGTCGGGAACCTCACAAAAGGTACGTACACAATCCTCGCGAACAAGTCGGGGTACATCAACGCCTCGACGACCGCGGAACTCGGGACCAGCTCGGTCAGCGACGTGGACATCACCCTAACTGCGTACGGCGTCTCGGGGCAGGTCATTGCGTGTGCGGCGACGGATATCGACTGCAACGATCCGAAACCGGTCCCGGACGGCACTGTCATCGAGTACTACGGCGTCGACGAGAGCAAATTAGAGGTGGCCGATAACAAGGAGGCCCGCGCCAAGGAGATCCGGGACCGGATGTGGCAGTTCAATAAGTCGGAACTGGATTGGAAAAAGTATCGGAACTTGGAGGATTCAGTATTCGACACTGACCAACAGTACGTTGCCGTCCATGACCCGGACGACTGGGAGGAGACCGGCGATGAACACTTAGATTCGCCGACGGTGAACCCGTCGAGCGACGAAGCTGTCGCACTCTCTGTGTGGGACGGCTCAAAGGGCGGTGGCTGGAACGCCCAAGACGGCGCGGATAACTCGCTCCCAGGTGCGATCGTCGACGACAGGGACATCGTCATCAAGCAACTCAACTACCGCGGGAACGTGCAGGACACCGACGTTGTCGAAACGACAGTCACCAGTTCCTCCGGTGGGCCGCTCAGCAGCGACCACGACTATGCGCGCGTCTACCTTCCACAAGGCTTCTACCGGGTTCATCCGGAGGGCAACAACGCCACCGCCTACACCATCGCTGTCGGCGACCCGATTCAAGCTATCAACAAGAAGATCAAGCGGCACAACGAGAGGCTCAACGAAACGGCGAACGAACTGACCGAACGCGCCAAAGAGATCCGGGAGCTTGAGGGCAACGGCACGGTGGTGAGCGGTACGACGAGGACCTACACCGACGCCCGTGGCCGGTCGGGGATGTTCAACTTCACGCTCGACAACAAGAATGTGAACGTCCTCGCGGTCCAGGCTTACACGCCGGTAGCTGACAAGTACGCGATCAAG
This sequence comes from Halostella litorea, assembly GCF_004785955.1. Taxonomy (NCBI): domain Archaea; kingdom Methanobacteriati; phylum Methanobacteriota; class Halobacteria; order Halobacteriales; family Natronoarchaeaceae; genus Halostella; species Halostella litorea. The sequence continues at coordinate 72,373 of NZ_SJER01000008.1, forward strand.
GATCTGCAGAACGCGAGTATCAACGACATACGGGAACTGTACGCGAACGGCTCCTACAACGGCACGTTCTACGTGACCAAACAACCACAGGACGTGTCGATCCCCCAGGCCGGTGCGAAAATCGAAACCGTCGAGATCAGCGCCGCGCCGCTGGCGGACATGGGGCGGTTCGACAATCTCTCGTCGTGGCTCAACGACTACTTCGCGAACAACTCCCAGCTGTTCTCCGGCGCACCACTTGACGTCGAGAACTGGGAGTCGTTCCTTGACCTCCGGAACCGGTTCATCGGCATCGTCGAGAACAGTTCCGCAGCGAAGCAGTACCTCGCCGAGGAGTACCCCGAGTACGCGAACACGACCGGCGGCGAGACGACGCTGACGCTGGAGCGGGTCAACGCCAGCGACACCGAGAACGTCTCCCGGCAGGATGTCCGGGATTACGTCACCCAGACGAAGGCGCTCGGTGACGCGGTCCGGCACGCGCCGATGGAACTCGATCCCGAGAGCATCGAACAGTCTGTCGACGAGCGCGTCGCCTACTACAGCGACACCATCATGGCCGGGCGTGTGCTCACCTCCTTCGAGAACGTCGACGTGGTCGCGACGTTCGCTGACGGCTCGACAGAGGTCATCCCGACGCAGGACCTCTCCTTGAACACGCTCGCCGCCGCCGACTCGTCGCAGGTGGCGATCGACCGTTACGAGGTGCCCTCCGGCAAGGACATGACCGGCGTCCGCATCCAGTTCGCCGAGGCGGCCGAGGGCACGCTCGACGCGGAGATCGAGAACGCCGAGCGAACCATCTCCGAGGAGATCGCTGTCCCGATGGACATCAGCAAGTCCGACACCGACGTGACGGTCAACTTCGAGGACGGGACCCAGCGCACGCTCGACGGCGCGAACTGGTCGGTCGAGGACCACGCCGGTCCCGGTGCGACCATCGTGGTCGACGAGTGGACGGTCCCGGCCGGCAAGACCGCCGTGACGCCGCTGGAGGTCAACACGCAGTCCGTGACCGAGGTCGGCGCGACGCTCAACGAGACGAACTGGCTCGACTCGACGGTGACGTTCACCGACGGCTCCCTCGTCGGCGGCCCGTCGTTCGACCCGAGTGATGTGGTCGTGCTGGCGAAGTACAACGGGAAGCAGGAGGAAATCGGCCAGGAGTACTGGTCGATCAACGAGCAAACCGTCGGCCCGGACCAGATCGAGATTCAGGACTACCCGCTCCCGCCGGATGTCGCGAACGTCAACGTCGAAGTCGTCGCGGCCGGTGATGCCGGTCTCGGGCGGACGGAGTTCGGCGTCGACAATCCCGGCTTCACCGGGCAGGAACCGGGCATCAAGTCGATCCCCATCTCGACGCTGACGCCCGGCCCGAACGAACAGGTCAGCTTCGAACTCACGCCAGCCGACCGGGCGCTGTTCGGGAACGTCACCGCCGTCGAGGTTCGGAGCCCGAGTGGCGAGCAACTCGCCGCGACCGTCGAGAACGGCACCGTGGAGTTCGAAACCGACGGGGCAGGCGCACACAGCGTGCGCGTGCAGTACACTGCGGCGGACGGCTCGGAGTTCGGGACGGTGTTCGACGTGACCGCCGCCGAACAGCCACTCGACGCGCCGGCGACGCTGACCGCCCGGTCGGGGACGAACGACCTCTACGCGCTGGCTGGCGACCAGCTCACCGAGGGACAGGTCGACCTGTCCGGCAGCACCACCGTCGAGGTCGCCGGTCGGATCGGCACTGACGACGAGATACCGACCGAGGTCCACCTGCACCTGGAGGGCGTCGAGGAAGCGACCCGCGGTCAGACGACGGCGACGCTGGTTCGCGGTGCGAACGGCCAGGGCGTGCAGGACCACGTCACCTACACGATCCACACGCAGGGCATCCCGGAGGACGCGTACGTCTACCGGGGCGAGACGCCCATCCCCGAGGATGGGATCCCCGACGGCGAGGTGACCCACAACGGGAGCTACACGGTGATCACGCTGGTGAGCGACGCCGACGCGTCGGTCACCTACCGCGTGGTGCGGAACCCCGATTTCACCGACCGGATCCAGTGGCGCATCCGGCTGGCGCTCGAACGGATCAACCTCCCGGTGCTGTTCCTCACGCCGACCGACCTCGGGAACGGTGGCGCTGTCGTCGGCGTGCTGTTCATCATCGGGCACCGTCGCCGGCGAGGGCGCGGCGGTGTCACGGTGAACACGCCCAGCCTTCCGGACCCCCTTCGAGCGGACTAACTCAAGGTGATTTGCATGCAACGCACAAACGCCATTCTGGTAGCAACGCTGGTCGTCCTGACAACCGTCGCGACGCCGTTCGGGACAGCACTCGCCGCGGCTCAGACCGCCGAGGAACCGGCGATCGTCGAGTACGGCGGCCTCGACGGCAAGCCCTCGTTCATCGTCACGCTCGCGAACGACACGAACGCGACGGGAGACCTGCGCGGGTGGGCCAACGAGAGCGACTCGCGGACCATCCTCCGACTGTCGGAAGAACATGATACGGCGGTCATCGCCGCCCCCGAGTACCGCGTTCGGGATCTGGGCTTCTGGGAGCGTGTCGGGTCACTCGACCTCGATACGCTGCTGAACGGCGGGGGCGGACTCGCGACGGTGTCGTTCGTCGAGGACGTGTCGCCGAACTACCGCATGTCGACGCCGGACCCGGTGACCCTGCAGAACGAGGGCCAGTGGTCGCCGCCGGAGATCCCGACGCAGGCGAAGTTCTCCGGTCCGGGTACGGACTACCTGTTCGGCCAGCAGATGCCGACGCAGGGCATCGGCTTCGCAGCGGACGCCCCACCGACGACGCCGGCCGATGCCCGGCGCGTGATGGGGATAAACAACGTCTCCGTGACGGGCGAAGGCGTCACAGTCGTCCCGATCGACAGCGGCTGTTCGGTCGGGAACGGCCAGTACCTCGGCAACGGATCGGTCGACTCGGAGATCCGGATCGTCAACGAGAGCAAGTCGTGGATCGGAGAGGACAACCCGACGGTCGGTGAGCAAGGCTTCGAGGCCGTCGCGGACTCGAACAACCACGGCACGTGGGTCACGCACGCGATGGCCGCCAACACCACCAACGACACCTACGATGGCGTGCTGCCCGACGCTGATATCCTTTGTCTCCAGACGATGGACTCGGAGGGGTCAGGGTCGACCGCGGACATCGTCGACGCCGTCCGCTACGCCACGGACTACCACCAGAACCACTCCGGGAGCATGGTCATCTCGATGAGCCTCGGCAGCCCGCTGTGGAACGAGGCGCTGGCTGACGCCGTCGACGACGCCCGCGAGGAGGGCATCATCGTCGTCGTCGCCGCCGGCAACTCCGCCCAACTGCGGAGCCCCGGGATCGCGTCGCCGGGCGACGCCGCGAACGTTACGACCGTCGGGGCGGTGACCGGCGAGCCCGCACAGAACGCCTCCCGCGCGTACTTCTCACAGTACGGGCCGGACCCGGGGACGCTCGACAACTCGGGTGGCACCTCGGAGGGGGCCGACGTCGACCTCGTCGCGCCGGGGATGAACACGACGGTCCGGACGCCGAACGGGGACCTCACGATGAGCGGCACGTCGATGGGGACGCCGTACGTCGCCGCGGCGATGGGTGCGGTGATGGAGGCTCATCCCGACTGGTCAGCGGACCGCGTTGAAGCACAGGTGTACGCGAGCGCCCGTCGTATTCCGAACGTCTCGGAGTACGCGGCCGGCCACGGGATGGTCGCACCTGACCGCGCGATCGCCGAGGAGAACGCCAGCCAGTCCCAGACCGAGGCGATGAACGGGCCGGCGTCGACCCGGCAAGACCTGTACGACCACATTTCGGACGCGCAGGGTGGGTTCATCGCCCGCACCGCCGCCTCGATCGAGGAAGCCCTGTAGGTGCCCACTATGCCCACTCGACGAAGATTCGTTGTGCGAACCGCCCAGACAGCGGCCGGACTGTCTCTGCTGGGCGGCGTCGCGAGCGCCGACACCGACGGCGACTACACGGCCCAGCCGTACCTCGACGCCCAGCCGGACCACGTCACCATCGAGTTCGACCGGGGTCTGCTGGAAACGTACCAGCCGATGCTGCGGACGGGCCACCTGAAGTACCGTCCGAACGCGCTGTACGGGTGGGTCGCCAGGTCGTCCCAGCGCGACAGTCTCATGCTGGTGTACTGGGCCGACTACGACAAGCAGGAGGGGCTGACGTACAAGGACAGCCACCTCGGGGACCACGAACCCATCTACGTCAAGGTCGACGCGGCGACCGGCGAAGTGCTGTCGGTCATCTACTCGGCGTACCACTGGCTGGCGGCCTCCCAGTCGGGCATCCTCGTGCCGATGTACGAGGAGACACACCCGCAGTTCCACGTCGTCCGACCGTGGCATCAGGTCCGCATCACGGAGGCCGAGGGCGTGTTCCCATCGATTCGGGACTTCACGGCCGCTATCGAGGCCGACGGCCGCACGTTCGACTCGGTGTTCGAAAAGTGGCTCGTCGCCGACCATCTCGCCGACTCGCTCCAGCCGGGAACGGTGACGGACCCGTGGCGGATGACGGATCGGGACCACTGGTGGCGCGACCTCGGTGCAAGTTTCGGGCTGCCGTTCGTCGACGACCTCGGCATCTCGCCGAAGGCAGTCCAACTCAAACTCCTCTACGAGCTGTCGACGATCCCGTTCGTGGACCGTGGCGGCGCGGAGGTGTCGGACCCGATCGACGGCTGACGCTTCACGACTGCCGGTTGCCCGTTCGGTTGCGACGCCGGGTTCGACTCCCGGCGGCGGGCGTTTGGGTGGCGACCTATCGCCATGTACCCCTACCCGTTCCAGCCATGTCCATAGACAGTTCCACCCCTGACCGGAGCCTGATCCACCGGGCGTACAACCGCCTCGTCCGGCCGCGACTCCCGCGCTCGGAGATCAGCGTCTACGCGGGCGTTCCGGTCCGCAACACGCCCGTCCTCGACCGGGAGCGGGTCCACGCCGAGTACAAAGCCGGCTTCCTCGACGCGATCGGGGAGACGGTCGTCGACGGCGACCGCGTCTGTCTCGTCGGGTTCGGCCGTGGCGTCTCGACGGTGTATGCCGTCCGGGCCGGCGCTTCCCACGTGACGGCCATCGACGGGGCGACCGAGATGCTCGCCATCGGCGAGGAAACCCTGGAGATGACGGGCCACCGGGGACGCGTGACGACGCTGCACGCGATCGTCGGCGAGGCCATCGATCTGTACGGCGACGGTGACGGAGCCGACACCGTCCCGCCGGCGGACCTCCCCACGTCCGACGTGCTGGTGCTCGACTGCGAGGGCGCTGAACTGTCGATACTGGCTGGTCTGGAGGACCCGCCGCAGAAAGCCGTCGTGGAGACCCACCCACCGAAGGGCGCGGCTGACGACGCCGTCCGGGAGCGCATGCGCGAGGCCGGCTACGCGCGGATCAACGCTCGCGAGTACGAACCTGACCGCCCGGAGAAGACGGTGTTCGTCGGCTGGCAGTGACGCGCCGCTCACGTGGTCCTTGCACAGTGTTCGATTCCTGTGGTGAGCCTGCCCCGGTCCCGGGGGCGAAACCGGGCACGACGGGCGACGCCCCGTCGCTGGCACCGCTTCCGGCGGCGGTAACAGTCGGACCGTCGGTTCGGTTGGGAGGCAGCGGCTCCGCCGACGCCTCCGTTCCGGCCGCAACTCATCATCGCCAGCATGCGGCGGTTCAACTCCGTCGGTGCCTGTGCAACCTCATTCTCGACCATGCTCAACACGTTCCGCACCTTGCGCTACGAGTCCGGAGGCATCCCGCCGCCTGCCGGGCCAGCAGGCACGCACGTCCCGTTTTCCAACCAACCACCTGACAACACCACACGAGACACTTCATGACACTCAACCGCAAGCACGCCGCGGTGTTCCTGGCGGTGCTGGGGACGACCCTGCTCATCGCCGGTGGCATGTCGGTGCTGGCGCAGTCCTCGGACTCGCCGGACTACACCCAGGCCACCCAGCTCACCGACGGCGACAACATGACGCAGTTCAACGGTAGCGACGGTACCGGCTCGGCGTATTACCTCAACCGGACCTGGGAGTCCTCTTCTCCGGAGATCCGGGCGATCGACCCCGAAACCGGGGAGGTCCACGTGACGTGGACGAAGTCGGACCTGAGCGAGACGGTCAACGACTCGACGAACAACACGTGGGCCTACCGCGCGAACTTCACCGAGAGCCATCTGGCGGACATCCCGATGGACTCGGGTGAGAACAAGAACGTCACGCTCCAGATGGTCCACGATGCGACCAAGAGCGCCGAAAACGAGACGGTGACCAACTGGACGGTCACCGCCGAGAACGTCGAAGGCCGGACCACCTACCGCATCGGGCCGACGGTCGCCGCGAACGACGAGATCGTGACCCTCGACACGGACGGGTTCACGATCGAGACGTTCAACCTCTCCCTGATGCAGGATGACTACGCGCAGTTCGAGCAGGAAAACGTCCCGATCAACGGGAGCGGCTCGGACGTGATCATCCACTACGCGAACGAAACGTCGGTGAACGCGCTCGAACAGTCCACGACGGACTACGACTCGGGCGAGTGGGTCAAGCGCACGCTCGTCGAGGCCGAGACCTCGGACGGCGAGTCGATCCGCGTCCCGGCGTACAAGAACGAACTGCCGGATGATGTCGACGCGCAGTCCGACACCTACGCGCTGATCGACACGAGCGACAACACCATCCGGACCCACGCCGGCGATGAGTTCGAGGACGACACGGAGATCGAGGCGGTCGGTGTCCGTGCGAACGACGACGCGCTGGCGTACCTGCAGTTCTACCAGAGCAAGTTCTTCGGCCTGTCGCTGGGGCTGGAGAGCCTGAACTTCACGTTCGACTTCGGCGGCCTCATGTCGCTGACCGGCGGCACCGGTGCCCTGCTCGGCAGTGCGGTCCTGTTCGGGCGGCCCGAGTCGCCGTTCGACGAGGCGTCCTAACGCCGCCGACCTTCTTTCGACCGCAGTCACCCGTTTGGCTTGCGACGCCGGGTTCGAGTCCTGGCGGCGGGCCTCGAGGCGTCGGCACCAGCAGCCGACGACCTCCGCGAGAGTTGTCGTTCGACGCCGAGCGGTTGCCGCGCACTGCCTGCTAACCGACCGACGATCCTAACCAACTCATGTCAACGAAAACCCAACAGCACAACGAGAGCAGTTCGATCCCGCAGCGACTGAAGCACACCCTTCGAGGCCCGTACGTGGCGACGATGCTCGGCAACGGCCTCGGCGCGTTCCTGTTCGTGTGCTTGATCAACGGCAACGTCTTCCCGCCAAACCCCGTCGCTGGGTTCGGCTACGCCGTCTCCCACGGCGTGGAGACGATGGTCTTCATGGCCATCCTGATGGCGACGACCGGCGTGTTCGCGCTGCTCGGCCTGCTGATGTCCGCGAAGCTCCGGACCCGGTAACGCCGACGGGTCCGATCGCCGTTCAACTCACATTCTTTCAGTACATGACACGAAATACCAGACTCACAACCGTTTTCACCGCCGTCATCCTCGTCGGCGCGCTCGCGACGGGCGGGGCGTCCGGCGTCGTGGCGGCTCAGGAGGACACGTCGACCAACGAGTCCACGCCGTTCGACGGACTCGTCGGAGCCAACCAGACCGTCGACGAAGACGCGGGCCTCGTCGATCGAACGCTTGCGGACGTGGAGCGGCGGCTGGCGACCATCCGCGGGGCCGTCCGCGGGCAGGTCGCCCGTGCGACCACCAAGATCCACGTGTTCATCGGCGACGAGCCCGCGACCAACTCCGACCGGGCCGCACAGTTCCGCGAGGCAATGAACGAGAACGCGTCGGTGTTCCGCGAGGAAATCAACAGCCGCGAGAACGTCACCATCACCGACGGCTACGACACGCACGAGCTGGTCGTCACGCACGAAGACTCCGACCCGGCGACCGTCTACGTCGTCGTCGAACACAACGCCACGCACGTGACGGCGATCGAGGCGCTCAACGAGAGCCAGTTCCAGGCCCGGAACCGAACCATCGACGAGACGTGGCGGGCCGAGAGCAACGGCGCGGTCGACCTGTCGGAACTCGTCGGGCGCTTCGCGACGCGGATCGAGGACGACGACCCCCTCGACCGGGAGTTCCAGGGCGAACTGTTCGGGGAATACTGCGGGGCAACGAGCCTCGCCAACCCCGAGGAGTGTGACGTGCAGAGTACCCTCTGGATGAACACGACCTCGGAGGTGCTTCGCGATGCCGAATAAGGGCCGCCGTCGCCGTCGGAAGCGGGACAGTCGCGGCAAACTGTACGACCCCAAGCAGAAGCGTGACGCCGGGAAACAGGCCCACGAGAACCGCCTGCAGACGGCCGTCCGAAAGGCGTGGTGGGCGGTGAAGGGCGGGGTGTGCATGGTCTGGGACGCACTCACGTTCTGGCGGTGATCCCCGATGTTGGATACACTCAAGAGCGGCGTGTCCTGGCTCGTCTCGGTCCCGCTCGGGATCGCCCGAACCCTCGGCCAGATCGCGACGGGCGCGAAAGACTACGCGCTGGAGGGCACGCTGACCGCGGAGATCGGGAACTTCCTCTACAGCGTGACTGTCACGGCCGCTATCAACGCGCTCACCGCCGACGACCCGGACGACCAGGTGACCGGGGCGCTCATCATGATCTGGTGGTCGTTCTGGACATCGCTGTTCACGGGGTTCGTGACGGCCGTGTTCATCCTGTTCTGGCTGGGCTTTCTGTTCTGGGGCGTGTTCCGGTGGTCCGACGCTGGCGACCAGGCGTGGAACCGCATCACGCCGGACTGGTCGCCATCACTCCCGTCGCTCCCGAGCAAGAAGTTCGAAGTCGGTCGACGGAGGGATGACTGATGGCTCGGAAAGACAAGTTCGGCCGGACGCGCAAGGGGGCCACGAAGGGCGTCACCAGCCGGCTGGAAGGGCTGAACCTCCGGAGCCTGTGGGCGCGTGGGGAGTACCTCGCGTTCTTCGCGCTGACGACGTTCATGTTCATCGGCGTCGTCATCCTGCTGGTAACGATCGCCGCGGGTGGGGGCATCACCGCGGTGTTCGCGAGCATCGTGCTGTTCGTGTGGATCGCCTCGATCGTCGACCTCGACACCGTCCGTTCTGTCGCCCAGTCGCTGTGGGGATCGAGCGCGGCCGAGCGACTGAAGGACCTGTGGGACCGGGTCCTTCCCCACCGAAACCGCCGGGGGCAGGCGTCCGTCCGGGCGGTCGTCCTTGCTGGGTTGCTAGTCCTGTCGCTCGTCGGGGGGTCGGCCCTCGCTGTCAGCGGCGTCGGGGCGACCGACACGACGACCACCCAGTCCTGTTCCACGGAGATCCTGCATGACCACTTCCAGAGCGACACGGCCATCTCGACGTTCAACGACTCCGGTGAGGTCTCGTCGACGAAGGCCAACACCCGCGTCACGGTTGCGGAGACGGACGCGTTCTATCGCGTCCGGGCGGACAACCCGAACGGCTACTGTGTCGCGTTCACCGTCCGCATCGCCCCGGAGATCATCCCGGCCACCGAGCGCGGGCAGGTCAGCAGCGACAGCGGGAACGTCTCCGCGGAGTGGCACGACGTGACGAACTTCGACACCGACCGGACGTACACGGAGATCACGTTCGTCGCGCCGGCCAACTCCGAGGTTCTGTTCGCCCCGTCGAAGCCGACCGTCGTCATCCCGGCGTGGCGTGACACGCAGAAGCGGGAAGCACAGGGCATCCTCGATCGGCTGGAGAACTTCAATCCGTTCGGGAACGAGACGCTGGAGAAGCGCCACTACCAGTTCTCCGGGACTGAAGCGAACGGCAGCTACGTGACGGTGCCGCTCCAGAACGAGTCGACGAACCAGTCAATCGACGAGTGGCAGGCAGTCTATCGCGTCTCCGAGGACGACCCGTGGCGGCCGATCGACACCGAGAGCGACGACCCGGTGTTCGTCCGGGAGGTCGACGGGAAGGTGCAGTTCGTGTTCAACGACAAGGACGCGGAGGTAGAGTTCACGGCGAATCCCGACACCAGCGACACGATCCGCTACGAGACGCGGTCGATGCGGGCCTCGTTCCACGACGCAATCTCGTTGAACTTCCTGACCCTGACGGCTGTCGTACTGGCGCTCACAGCGACTCCACTAACCGCTCGTTACGGGAGGGATAGACGATGACGAGCGCACTCCAGTTCGCGGCGTACGGCATTGCTGTACTGGTCATTCTGATCAGTCTGCTAAACCCCGGAGGAAAAATCCTCGCCGGCTTGGCGGCGGCGTTCATCGTCGTCGTCGGCTGGCTCGGCCCGTTCATACGCGACTTCGTCCTCAACGCGACGAAGGGGCGCTGGGACGGCCGCCAGCGAACCGGGCGTGATGGGGGTGAGAACCCGTGAACTGGCTCTACGGCCTCGCCGCAGCGGGGATCGCTCTGCTGGCGGGGTACATCCTGTACGCCCGCCGACGACAGGAGGTCAACGCGCTCGATGGTATCGTTCGGGCGATCCTGATCCTGCCGTGGCTCATCGCGGCGATCATCACCATCGTACAGGGCTACATCGGCGTCGGGATGGTACTGACGGCGCTGTTTTTCAGCCTCTTTCTCACGAACGCCGACCGGGCGCGGAACAACTACGACGGGCAGGGATCGAGCCTGCGCGTCCGCATCGCCAACTGGGAACCACCATGGGTCCGGAACTGATCCGGCCCGTCGACGGCGCTTCGCCCGTTTGAACGGTTCAAACACCACTATGACACCAATACCTGACGCTACCAGCCGACGGAGGGAGTATGGCGACCGACTACGGTGAGGGAACGGCCCACCCGGTGCGGAACACGATGCAGGTGTACATCGACTGTGACCTCGCACGCAATCCGAACCTCCCGTTCGACCCCGGCGACACCGTCCGCCAGCGGGTCCTCCGGGAGTACCCGGTTGTGATCCTCTGGCCGGCTGGGCAACTCCCGGCCGAACGGATGGTGATCGACCCGCCGGACCCGTTCGACCTGCCGTGGCCGCTCGACAGTATCGACGCGCGAACCGACCTGCTTTCCCAACACGACAATCCATGAGTACACCAAGTGCAGCCGAGAGCCCGCACCGTTCCGAGTTACAGGAGATCCGGCGGGAACTCCGGCAGAAACACGACTACGTCGAGGACGACGCCCAACTCTGGTGGGAGATCAGCCTGTTCCTCGAACAGACGGCGACCCATCATGACGGGAGTGTCCGGACGCTCGTCAAACAGACGCTGGCACAGCTCCAGTCCGATCCCAAGCACAAACTCTACGACCACCGTGGCGTCGACAACCCCGAGGCGGCGTTTCCCGAGGCCTGCGAGGGTTGTCCACACTACGGCATCCAGTGTCCCGTGGTGACCCGCAAGAGCGTCACGGACACGCTGGACCGGCTGTACGAACAGTACGAGGGCGACGCGCTCGTCTCGGAACTGTTCGACCTCGCCAACCAGCACGACTGTCACGTGCTGCAAGGGACGCTCGACTCGTACGACCAGGACGAGCGGCAGTACCTCGCCAAGGGGCAGGAACTCCGACGGCGGGCGACCGCCCACATCACCAACGACGACCAGATCGGGCAGGACCTCGACGCCGACCTGCTCGACGACCTCGACATCGATCCCGCCGAGTTCGGGATCGACCCCGAGAACGTCGAGGATCTGAGCGCCACGCCGGCGGCCGTCGCGAACAACGGCGACACGTCTCCGCCGCCGGGCGTCGCCGAACGCGTCGAAGCGACGACGGCGGCCGTCCGCGGCGATGACGAGGACGAGGATGACGACGGAGGGCGACGATGACCGCGACGATCGCTCAGTCCGCGTTCCCCGTCTCGACGGACCTGCTGTCGACGTTGCTGATGGCCGTCGCCATCGTTCTCGGTGCGCTCGCGTCGCTGTGGCTCGTCGGCAAACTTGCCGCGTGGCGACGCGGCGACGCAACGAAGACCGACGACACCGAACAGCGCCTCCGGGAGGACGCCGAACCGGGCGTCACGAACGAGACCATTGGCCTGCGGAACTACCCGAAGCGGTGGACGCCGACGGCGAAACTGTTCCTCGTCGTCGCCATCCTCTCGCTGGTGATGGTCAGCTACGCGGCGTATTCCTACGCCCAGACTGGCAGCCCGAGCGACACGCCGTACCTGCAGGAGATTTCGGCGCTGCTGTTCGGCACCATCCTCATGTACGGCGGCGTGTGGGTCTACCGCCGACAGGAGGCGAAGGCCACGGAAGTCGACATCATCCGGGAGACGAAGAAGGGGAATACGGAGGAGACGCTGTACGTCGAGAAAGAGCGCATCCGACCGATACAGGACGACGACGGCGAGGCAATCGCCGTCGAAGCGCCGCTGTTCCACAAGACCCGCCTGTTCGGGCTGTTCTGGAAGCGGAAGTTCAACGCCGACGAACCCGAACTCCGGGACCGGGACTACCGCCTGCCGACCGACCGCACCATCGTCCGAGTTCCCATCTCCGACGAGTCGACGACGGTGCAGGGCGACTACGACAAGATCACCGTCCATACCAAGCGGATGGAACCCGTCGACCTCTCCGACCGCAACTACGATTATCGGTTCCAGACCTCGGACCGCAAATCCTCGTCGGAGGTCGACCAGCTCCACCAGACGATCGAGGAACTGGAGAGCGAGTACCGCCACGTCCGAAAGATGAACGCGGTGCTGAGCAAGCAGGTCGACGAGTACGAGCAGATGCTCGAAAACGAGGAGTACTTCATGAACAAGCGCCAGCGCGAGTGGCTGTCGATGTTCCTCCCGATCATGACGGGGATGTCGAGCCAGCGCGCCTCGCACCTCATGCAGATGGACCCCGAGGACGCAACCCAGCCACAGCAGGGCCAGAACGGGGCGGGGATGCGGAAGTGGCCCTCGAACGCGCCGACGAACGGCAGCGCACCCGACCCGTCGGCCCAGTCCGACGCACAGACCTCCGACTAACCGACTGTACCCATGACACGACACACCCGACACCCCGACAGCGACGGGTCTACCGCCCGCCGGATCGGTCTCCTGGCGCTCGTCGTCGCCGTGCTGGCGTCGAGCCTGGCCGTGCCCGCGGCTGCGGCCGGACCCACGCCCGACAGTACCCAGACCGACTTCGCCGACCAGCCCGTACAGCAACCGTTCGACCCCAACGAGACGACGACAGCCCCGCCACAGGAGGGCAACGAGACGGACGGCAACAGCACTACGACGAACGGGACCGACCCGAACGGAACCGACGGCAACGGCACTGCAGGCCCGGTCACGGACGCCTCGCAGGTCCGGATCACGCCGGACGTGCCCGACGAGGACTACGTGAGCGTTACCGTCGCCGAGAACGACGCGGTGTTCAACACCAGCGGCGGGTTCGCCACGTTCACGCTCTCACGACCGGTCGAGGCCGCCCGTATCACCCAGCAACAGGCCGATGCAAACGTACTGGCCGGCGGCCGGGTCGTCCGCGTGGCCTACACCGACGATGCGGCCCGACGGAACTCGACGAGCCTCTACCAGCTCGATCTGTACTTCGCGGACGGGTCGAACAAAACCGTCGACCTGTACGCCACCAACACCGCGCTGTCGGCCTCGACGGCGATCGACCCCGACTGGAAGCCGTTCATCGACTGGGCGAGTTCGCAGGCCGATAGCGCTGACTACAACACCAGCGTGAGCGGCGTGCTCTCGTGGGCGAAGGACACCAAGAACCGCGCCGAACTGTTCAGTGGCCTGTGGACCGACCAGATCGAGAACTACGTCTCGCTCAAACTCGCCCAGTTGCTCAACGCCTTCCAGTGGGTCGAACTCGTCGCGATTCTCACTATCGTCACGATGTACTGGTCGCGCAAACACGGCTGGATCCTGAAGTTCCAGCAACTCTCGATGCCGATCGCCAAACTTCAGCGGGAGGCCGCCCGGCAGGACTACGAACGGTCCCGGAAGGCCGCCGCCCAGCACAAGCTCGCGGAAGTTGAGGAGATCGGCACCAACGCCGCCCGGTACTGGCGATCGGAGATGGGCGTCGAGACCGTCGACGACATGGTCGAACTCGCGTGCAAGGGGATCGTCGCGAAGGACGAGAACGGCGACGTCCTGTACGACGAGGAGGGCGACATCGTCTACGCCCATCACGGCGTTGAGGATCTCCTGCAGGTCGACCCGGTGACCCAGCGGACGCTCCGGGAACAGACGTGGCTCAAGCCGATCCTTGTCGACCCGCGACTGAACGCCGCCACGGCGTTGTCGAACATCGAACGGGCGCTCCGCGTGGCAGAGAAGGAGTACAAGCGAGGCAACGAGGTGCGCCAGACGCGGATGCAGGTCGAGGAACTGATCGAGGAACTCACTAGTTCGCGTGGTTACGACAGCCAGCCGTCGTCGGTCCCAACCGGCGACTCCCTTGGAAACGGAACGGGAACCGGCACGGGCGTCGGTTCGCCGAGCGGGGGTGACTGACCGTGTCGCTTGACCGCTACGGCGACGACGAAACCCAGGCCCACGTCGCGGAGCAAACCGACTCGTCGCTGGTGGTTAGCTTCTTCCGGAAGTTGTCGCCGGACCCACGGAAGGCCCCCAGTCGGATCGCCAAGATCCTGCTGGGTGTGTTCATCTTCCTCGTTACACTCGGTATCTGGGGTGCGTTCTACCTAAACGTCGACAGCGGTGGGTCGTCGTACTGGTTCCTCCGGACGGTCATCGGGTTCCTGAAACACCCGATCGTCCCACCGCTGGCGAGCATCGTGGTCTACTACCGGTACGTCGGCGCGCGTCGCTCGTGGGCCGCCCGGACGGCCGCGGACACGACGGGCTGGCTCATCGAGTCGGTGCAGCAACTCGCCGACGAGATGCGCTCGACGAAGGGGATGCGGCCGGTCATCGTCACCAGCGACATGGACCAGGCCGAGATCGAGGACTACCTCGACAAGGCACTGGCCGGCGAGGAGTACGACGCCGAGACGATCGACTACTGGTCGCAGGTCAGGAACGAACACGCCGGCGACGGCGACGCGTCGGGGGGTGTGACGCCTGCGTCGGCAGACGAGCGCGAGATAGCCGGCGAACTCGAAGCCTGCGACCCCGTTGACATCGATCGGGAGACGCTACAGGACGGCGTGGACGACGCCGAACGACTGGCGCTCTCGCTTCGGAACGCGGACCCGTCGTTCCAGGCCGACCCGCCGGACGCGGTGGCGGGCTGGCGGGACGATACCGACGCCGACGCCGCTCCCGAGCCCGACTCCGCCGGTCTTCTGGCCCGTCACTGGAACGCGCTGACTGGCGCTCTCGGCGGCCCCTTCGGTGGGTCGTCCGAGACCCCCGAGGCCCCCGACGACACGTCGACGTCCACCAGCGAACCCAGTACGTCGCGTCGTGCGCCGGACCCGTTCGCATCGCCCTCGGATGGGGGAGACGAGCCTGCGGCTCCGTCCGAGTCGGCCAAACCGACCGGTGACGACGCGGTCCCGTGGCATATCGCCGCGACGGAGGAACTGAAACAGCAGTCGCTGTACATGACAGCGGCGCTGGGGTCGGGGTCGATCCTCTGGCGGCTGGGCGTCCCGTACCTGTTTGTCGCCGCGATCCAGCTCATCTACTCGGGGCTGTGGGTCGGTCCCGTCACCGCCGCTGTGATTCTGTTCGGGACGAGTCCGCTCATCGCGCTGGGGACGTTCTACGGCCTCGCCAAACTCCGATCACGGCGGATCGACAGACACCGAACACCGAGTGAAACCGAGTTCTGGGAGGCAAAGATGGGCCTCGTCAAGGCCGTCGACACGCCGGACGTGACGTGCTACATGGGGCGGGCGGCCGGGCGGTCGTACGCTTCGTATAGCCGCGAGGAGTTCATCACCGAGTTCGCTGCGCGACTGCACCAGATGACCGACGAACACGCCGAGGTCGCGCCCTCGGTGATGGAGCAGTACGCGCGGAACCTCCGGCAGATGAAACCGAACCTGCCCGGACACACGCGGAACGTCGAGATCCCGTCGATCAACCGGGAGATCAAGACGACCGTCGAGAGCGCCGAGGACGAGCTGATACCCAAGAGCAAACTCGCCTACCAGGTGATCACGAAGGCCAGCGACACCCGGTTCGGCCGGAACCTCGGACACGACCCCGCGCTCGTTCGGGAGCGCTACCGGGAGATGGTCGAGGACGAACACTCGCTGGCTGAAATTACGCTCCCGACGGAAACGGCGTCGGGCGAAGAAGTCGAACTGACGCTTGTGTACCCAGCGGATAAGCGCCGGCTCCCCGAGATGAGCCAACTCCAGTCCCGCTTTAGCGAGCGGTTCATGGGGGCACACGGGGAGCCGATCTACGACCTGCCGGACGTGGAACCGACCGAGGACCTCCACGGGATCGACGTGCCCGACCGGGCCTACGAGCTGATGCCGAACCCACCGGAGTTGCCCAGCGCCGGCACCGCGTCGGCCGACTAGTCGTCTCGCCACAAAACTACCCGAAAACGACCGTTTTCATACACAATCATGAGTAGCCACATTCCAGATCCAGAACGTTCAGAACCGGATCCGTTTGAGGATGTTCAGTCGGACGACGAAGCCGATCTTGATGCCGTCCTCGAAGGGATTACAGCAGAAGGACAGCAACGGCAGGCCGACGAACAGCGCGCCGAACACCAGGCGACGGTTCGATCACTCGTCGTCGAGGCACGGCAAGCCTTGACCGGGCAGTCGCCCCGCCCGGTCGAAGACCTTCTCTTAGCTATCCACTGGCACCTCCGCGAACATCCGGATCTCTCCGATGTGCTTGCACCCTGGTACGACGGCGAGTACATCACTGACGCGGAGAAACTGGAGTTCCGCGATCAGATGGGTCTCCGGGATCGGCAGCAGTCACCTCCGGATCCGATGGCCGAATTCGAAACACAGGCGCGGCTCGGGAAGGAGTTGGGGTATCTCAATTCCCTCCGAGACCCCTCGAACTACGCCCCGGTCCGGCTGGAGAAACTCGACCCCGACGAGGTCCCCCACGCGCCCGATATCGACGAGGTCACACCGATTGGCCGCCGGCGCGTCGGAGCTGGCGACGCGGCTAATCTGGAGAACAAAGAGGTCGTCATTCCACACGACGACTGTGACCATATTTTGGCGATCGCCAAGCCCCGTGAGGGGAAAGACTCGACACTCACGTCCATCGGAGTGAACCTCTGGCGCGAACACGGCTACAAGTACGTCTCGCTCCACGACGACGGCCGCATGGAGACGCCGATGCTGTCGATCCCCAACGACGAAAAGCAGATCCGGGAGAATCTGAAGTGGTTCAATCAGCAGCCGAAGGCGATGGACACGGAGGTGTTCGTCCCTCGAATGGAGGGCGTCCCGGATGTCCTCCCGGCGAACTTCCAGACGTTCACACTGGGGATCGACATGCTCACGCCGAACGATATCCTCCGCCTTGCCGGCGTCACGGAGTCCGATCCCTCGATGGAGATGCGGATCAAAGAGGCGCTGAAGATCACGCTGAATCGGTCCGAACAGGTCGACGAACTCATCAACCTGCTGTTCGACTTTGCTGAAGGCCTGGAAGCAACGATCTCGTGGACCGAACTACGCGACAAACACCAAGACGGGGAGTATGTCGAGACCTACGAGACGTCGATGGAACTCCCGGCGGAGAAGGCTGTCAGGAAAGCAACGCAACGCCTGGGTCGCTTAGCGAGTGAGGGATTCATCACGAGTCCCGAGGCAGCAACGAATATCGACTTCCACGAGATGATCCGCCGGAATCACAAGTCGGCGGTGCTTTGCTGTAACTTCATCGACGCCTCGGATGGGTTCAAGTACACCATCATGGACCTCTGGCTCCAGAAAATCATGGCCGCTCGGGACGAAGACGGCCGGCTCCCTCGGGTCTGCCTGGAGGTGCGCGAGTTGAAAAACGTCGCCCCGTCCCAGATTCAACACGCCCGCTACCGAGACCAGATACGGGCACTTCAGCAGACATTTCGAATCATTACCTCGCAGGGTGGTTCGCGACGTGTCTTGCTACTTGGCTCGACGCAGAAATTCAACGATATTCTCCGCCCCGTCCGGAACAACATGGACACGAAGATCCTCCTCCGGCAGAGCCAAGAGCAGGTGGGAGAACTTCACAAGACGTTCGAATTCGACAGCGAGCAGTTCCAGCAACTCCGGACGTTCAACACCGGACAGGGGATGATCTATGCCGACGGGGAACCATACTGGCCGATCCAGTGGCGCGGCGCACCGTGCGGGCTCGGGCTGGGCGACCGCGTGTGGCGTGATCGGTACGGCCTCGCGTGGGGCGCTCGTGTCCGAGAGACTGGCGACGTTCCATGGTTGGACAGTGATGCACCGCCGTGGTGGGTCGACGTGATCACGGGGGACGTAGTTCGTGACGATCGGAAGCCGAGCGTCGGTGGCTGGTACCTCCTCCCTGACGATTTCCCAGCTCCGATAGCAGCGGTCGAGGATGCCGAGCAAGCGACGGAGCAGATCACCTCCCGGCTTATTCAGTGGGTGTTGAGACAGCGCCGAGAGTACCGTATTCCGTCGAACCTCCAACTCGAACCTGTCGGTGGAGCGGACCGACAGCGCGATATCACACTCGAACAGATTGGGCAGGAAACGACACACGAGGATATCGCAAAGCGCCACGATATCCCGCCCTCGATCAAGGCCTGGCTTCGGAAAGCGCCATCGACGCGGAAGACGTACATCGAAGTCTGTGAAATCGTTGCGAACGGGCAGTACGACAGTTACAACGAGATATATACCGAACTGGATCCCGAGTGGTCCGAGGGAACGTTCCGCAACCACGCCGCAAAAGACGATGGACTGAGCCCGTGTCTCGACAACACGGACGAGGGATACACGCTTCGGCCGGTCGGCAGGAAGGTCTTGGAGATCGACTGGGGAGCGGTTGAGACTGGATTACAGGAGGTCGGCCAATGAGCATGGACTGGACGGCCGCGTTTGAAGGGCCGCTCTCGGAGTACGTACCCACCGACACTACTGCTCGAATCCGTGTTCCATGGCCTGAACTCGACGACACGGATCACGACCTTGCTCGTGTCGTTTTAGAAGACCCACTTTCGGCGTTTCCCGCAGCTGAAGATGCACTCGCGGAGTTGGGATATACTGATACAGCGTTTCGTGTGTTCGACCTCCCCGAGAGCAGAACGTATCGCGTCGGCAAGTACGGATCAGACGCACTCGGGACGCTTATCGGTGTCCACGGGGAAGTCGTCAACGTCGAAGCGATCAAACCGTTCGCCGAGACAGCGGCGTTTGAATGCTCCTACTGCGGCACGTTGAACCCGATGTCGCAACCTGGCGGGAAACTTGTCAAGCCGTTTGAGTGCCAGAACGAGACCTGCGAAAACACGAACCAGTGGTCGCTCAACGTCAGCGAATCGGAGATCGCCGACTTTCAGGAAATCCTGATCAAGCGTACCGAATCTTCACTCGACGATCCGCCAGTCGAGGCCGTGTACCTGTGGGACGACCTCTGTGAGACGTTGAGCAAAGGTGACGTGGTGACGATCGTCGGCACGTACGACACGCTCCCGTGGCCGGACGAGGCAGTTCTGAAGACGTATCTCGACGCCGTCTCCATCAACAAGAGCGAACAGCCGGCAACCGTGGACGAGGTCGCCGACTGGAAGGTCAAGAAGTGGACGTTCGAAGAAGCTGACCGCCTTTGTGATGCTGGTTCGGGCTACGATTGCTCCAAACGCGATGTTCTCAGAAGCGTCTCAGACGAATACGGAGTTGCTGAAGGTGAGATCAACGCTGCGATCGATAATCTCGAAGAACAGGGATATGTTTCTGAGTACCAAGACGGGCGGATTCAGATCACTACTTCGTCAGATCCCACTTTCGAGCCACCGGCTGAATTGTAGTGGCGGAAGGCAATGCCCCCATTACAAAATATTCGGCTCAAGGAAGCTTCTCTACCCCGATATCAGGCGATGAGATTACTTGCAGGGGTGTAACACCCCCGTGCGGTGGTACGGACGTACGTATCTAGAGCCAACCCCCCATTACTACAGAAGGGAGGCAGTGCCGACACCGCGGCGTCCGGTGGGGCGGTGGGGGCCGGCGGACAGGGCGGAGAATAGCTGAACAGACCGAACACAGCCGTTTTCGTACTCAGTATGCCACCAGACAGCCACGACGACGAGCCACAGCAGACCGACCAGACCGCGCTTCGGCAGTGGATCGACGGGCTCGCCGAGGAGTACGGCGTCGACGTCGACGATCTCCTCATCCAGAGCCGTCGCAGAGATCCGATGTACAAAGGAACGACCGCGGACCACGCGAAAGCACAGTGGTTCGCCCAACTGTGGGAGCAGGCCGTCGACGAACGCGAGAGCGACCGCATCCACGTCCGCGGGGTCCACTACGCCGTCTACATGAGCGACGGGGACGTCGCGCCCCCGACCGACTGCTCGTGGGACACCTACGACAACACCCAGCGGTGCTACGACTACCTCGAAGAATGCGCCGTCCTCGCGCGCATCCTCGGGTACATTCCGTTGGACGGAATCATCGACAAGCGTGCGGATACGCGGACCGTGACCCGCTATGGACGTCACTCTGTGGAGCCTGACCCCGAGGGTTTGCCCTCGCCGACGGGTGTCGAGACGCCCCGCATCCCCGACCCGGGGGACCGTGCGGAACTGGAGTTCGCCCCCGAGGAGACGACGTACTCGGCCTGGGCAGCCGAGCGCGTGGCCGAGCGTGCGCGCGAAGAACTGTCGTTCGACGAGGCGCGACAAAGCCCGTTCCACATCGAACTGTGGTCGGAGAAGACCCTCCCGGACTACCTCCGGGGACCGGATGGGCTGGCGGCTCGGCACGGCTGTAACGTCGTCGTGGAAGGCGAGGGCGACCTTTCGCTGACCGTCGCGCACGAGCTCGCCCAGCGAATCGAAGCGGCCGGGAAACCCGCGGTGATCCTCTACCTATCAGACTTCGACGTGAACGGCCACGCGATGCCGGCTTCGATGGCAGGGAAGCTGGCGTGGCTCAAGCAACGCGGCGACCTCGACCAGCGCGTGCTCGTCGAGCGACTGGCCGTCACGCCCGAGCAGATCGAGGAACTTGACCTTCCGCGCAAGCCCATCGAGGAGAGCGAGGCGACGGGGACCGGCGGCGTCGCGTACAATCGCCGCGTCACCGAGTGGGAAGAGGAACACGGCGCGGGGGCCACGGAGTTGAACGCCCTCGAACAGTACCCCGACGAGTACCGCCGGATCGTCGCGGAGGCCCTACGGCGCTACTCGGACCCGGAGATCCCGACGAAGAACCGCGAGGCCGCCGCCGACTGGAAGCTGGAGGTCGAGGACCGCGTTCACGAAGAACTGCTGGCCGACGGCGTCGACGACGATCTTGACGAACTCCGGCAGTGGGTCGACGACTTCAACGAGGCGTACGCGGCGGTCGCGGACGTGTTCGAGCGCCTGCGCGACCTGAAGGGCGACGATTCGGAGCTGGGCGAGTGGGAGGCCCGCGTCGAGGACGTGGTCGGGGACGTCGAGTACCCCGTGGCGAGCGTCCCCGAGGGCGACGCGGCGCTGCCCGACGATCCGATCTACGACAGCGAGCGTGGCTACGTCGCGAACAAAGCGCGGATCGACCGATATCGGGCGGGAGGAGACGGATGACAGAGGACGAACCGACGTTCAACCGAGCCCACGCGTGGGCGTTTCGGGCCCTGCTGCTCACCGTAGCCGCCCTGCCGTCGATCCCGTACGGCTGGATCTGGCACGAGACAGTCGCCCCCGTATTCGTCGTGCTGGCCCTGCTGGCGGTGTGGATGGTGCTCACGGTCGTTGCCGAACGGCTGGAGGGCCGGAGTGTGAGACGGCAGGGACAGGTGATGCTGGCCGAGCAGGCCGGTGTCCCGCTCGACCAGGACCAGCGAAACGAGTGGAACGACCCGTACGACGCTGAGGAGCGTGATCGGTGACGAAAGAAGTTCAGACAGACCTACGTCGCGACCCGGCACGCTATCCGGTACCACTGTCTCGTGGTGGCCGCGATCGCGTACCCGATCCCGTGCAGGAGTACCGTAGCGACAGCGAGTTCGACGAGCCCAGCGGGGGACACGGGCAGTTGCATCTGTAGCGATAATCTAACGCGTTTCAGTTAAAAACTCGGTCACTCGTCGCCGAACACCTGACTCCCGATCTCGGACAGCTCACTCGCTTCGATGTGGCTGTACATCTTGCTTGTCGTCGCCGGGTCGGCGTGCCGAAGGGCTCGCTGCGCCGCCGAATGATCGGCCTCCCGGAAGTACATCTCACCGGCCCCACGCCGGCCGCCGTGCAGCGTCAGGTAGTCCTTCGAGTCCTCGCTGGTGTCGACGCCCGCGGCATCGCTCAGCCGCTTGAACAGCCGCCTGCCGCCGGAGGTAGACAGCGCCGGCGGCCGGCTGTCGAACTCCCGGATCGCTTCGAGCGGGTCGTCGAACGGTTCCAGCCACTCCTCCACGTCGGCCTCGTCGTGGCCGCGGTCGCGGAGGTCCTCGCGGACCGCACCCCACAGTGAGGGCCGGTGGAACGTCGGGAACAGCGGCCAGTCGTCGCTCGCGGGGTCGAGCACGTCGTGCCACCGCCGCAGCGCGGGGAGCGGCTTGTCGGTCAGCGGAGCCTGCTCGTCGTCCTGGCTCTTGCCGAACACGTCGATCGTCCGGTTCTCCAGATCGAGGTCAGCCCACGTCGCGCCGTTGCGGCCGTCGCGATCGTCGTCACTGCGGGACAGGACCTCCGCCCCACGGACGCCGGCGTAGCCGATGAGGTACGCGAGCGCGCGGTCACGAACGGGGGCGAGAGCGTCGCTTCCTTCCTCGTCGATGGCTTCGTGCGCCCGCTCGTCGACGTACTGCAGGAGCGTCTGTCGCTGCGCGGGACTCCAGAACTGCTGGTCGGCCGACGAGCGCGACGGCCGGTCGGGCATCTCGTCGATTACGGTCGCCGAGTCGGCGGGGTTGTCCTCGAGGTCGCGCCATGCGACACACCACGCCAGATACGACCGGACGGCGTTGAAGTATGTCCACGCGGTCCCGCGGGTGATTCCGCCGTCGGCGTCTCCGTCGTTCGCCTTCACGCGCCGGGCAAGGTACTTCGGGTAGCGGGCGAGCGTGCGTTCGTCGATGCCCTCCAGGTACTCCGTTCCAGTATGCTCGTGCATCCAGTCGATCCACGTCGGGAGGATGCGTTCGAGCTGGGCGGCGTACGCGCCGGAGCGGTCGCCGCTCTCAGGGTCGACCGTCTTCGCCTTGTAGTCGAGGAAGTCGTCTAGTGGGTCAGCGAGTGGTGTGTTCCCGGCGCTGACCCCGGGAGTAGCGTCGTTCTGGCTGGGGTCCATCGTGTCAGTGTACCCTACAGCGTCGACCCACTAGAATGTACTGTTGTTTTTCAGGCTAAACGTGAGTGGGTGCAGACACGGCGTTTCCGGTAGAGAATCGCAAGACGGCTGTACGATAGTCTTGTTGAGCGGTGGTTCTAAACCACATATGACTATACAAAACTGTGGTCTCTATCGCTAGTCACGAACTCCGGCGCAACAAGCGTCTGACGCCCGCTCCCACCGCCCGAGCTTAGAACGTGAGAAGAACGCCGATGCCGATGCCGACGAGAACACCGATCGCCACGCCGATGAACACGCCATCCGCGGCTGTAAGCGGCGGCGACTCGTCCCAGCGTCCGCACTGCGTGCAGCGCTGTCCTGATCCCATGAACGCGTCGTCGACGTAGTCGTGGCCGTGGAGGCGGCAGTACAGCGGGGCAAACGGGCCGTACGGAAGCGACGGCGTGACGTGATCGGTGTCTGATTCGCTGTTCTCACCGGTCATAATTCCCTCCGAAGCAACGCCAGCGACCCCAATACCGGCTGCCAGAGGATTCGAACAACGTTCCCAGCGGCGAGGGCCGCCCTCGTCCTCATGGACAGCGAACCCGAATCGCGGTTCCGATAGTAGTCGTGGACTTCCTCGACGGCCTCGCCAGTCCCGAAGTAGTAGTCCAGATCGTTCGCGAACTCGTGGCGGAGGAGTCCGGTGAACGTCTTTGCGGCGTCCGTCGCGTGCCCTCGCTCGTGCTGGAGAATGAGATCGTGGGCTTTCGGATACTCTTTCAACTCCTCGTCGAGGACGATGACGTTGTACCGGTAATCGTAGTGGTTCTCAGCGCCGGGGAGGTAGTAGACCTCCGGGTCAGCGTCCTGCTCGCGGGTCGTCGTGCAGTTGCGTTCCATCATGCGTTTTCTTCACGCCAGGAATGTTCGATTACGCTCTCGTCGTAGGTCACGTACTCACAGACTGCACAGACGGCGACCGAGGCCGCGTCGGGCGTGGCGATCCAGTTTCGCGATCCACAGCTATCGCAGGGTTCGCCCATCGTCCCGTGGTCATACAGATCGCGGTGCTTCGCACAGAGCGGGCGGCCGTTCCGAGTCGCCGCAGGGTTCGTCTGGCACGCCGAGACGCCGCAGGACTCGCCTGCGACGGCTCCCGACAGCGCTGTGATCAGGTCGTCAGCCATCGTCCTCGAACCCGTAGCCTTCTCGGAGATCACTTTCAGCACAGCCAAGCCGGTTCGCCGCCTCCATCCGGCAGTAGGATTCGTCGCCGCCGTCGACTTCGATCCACTCACCTGTCGTAGCGTCGTGGAACACGCGGGTCATGCCGTCTCACCGTCCTCCCGTTCGATCCGCAGTTCGCCCGTGACGCGAACCGTCTCGGGGAGCGTTCCGGCGCTGTCCGGTTCGCCGACGACCTCGACTGCCGCGTCGCCGACATCCACCATCCCGATGTTCGACAGGTCGATCGAGTCGGCGACGGTCGTGTCGATTTCGACCGTGACGGTGTCGGGGTTCTCGTCGGTCATCGGTCGGCCCCCGGTTCGCCGGCCTCCTTGTAGTCGACCTCATACTGCCGCCCGTGGAACTGCCGCGTCCACGCCGGACAGTCGGTACACTTCCAGACGGTCACCATCTTCCCCTCGGAGACGGTCATCCCGCCGCGGACCCACTGGTGGTTGTCACACTGCCAGCCGTCAGACTGAGGGATGAGGACGCTTCGGTTCGACTCCTTGTAGCCGCCATCCCACGTGCCGGCAAACTCTGAGAGCGTCTGCCGGTACTGATGCGACGCGTAGTCCCCGGAAAGCGACCACTCCAGATCGTGCAGGAGTTGAGCGATCCCCTCCAGCAGTTCCGCCTCGTCCTCGTCGAGCCGCGCGCGCCGCTTGACCTCGCGGACATCCTGGAACAGGTAGTCGAGACTGCCGCCGCTCATGCCGAATCGGCCTCCGTAACCAGCAGTTTCTCCAGCCCCTCGCGGTCGTCGTAGTCCTCCGGCAGCGCGTCGGCCGACACGAGGTCGTACATCAGCGACGCCAGTTCCGAGACGACCATCTCGCGCCGCTCGGGGTCGTCCTGTTCGAGGTGCCGGACGTACACGTCGTGGCGGATCTTCGCCCACTGTTCGCCGTCGAGGTGGCTGATGTCGCGGGCTTCGTCCCACGTGTGCTCGCAGGCGGTGCGTTCGGCGTCGCAGTCGGCCTTGACGTACTCGCGGCAGGGCACGCAGATGAGCAGGCCCGGCCAGTCAGTGTCGCTACTCGACATCGATCTCCACCTCGTCGCGCTTCGCCGCCGGCGGCAGGCGGTCCTTCGCATCCAGGCGCTCGACCACGTCGTCTGGGAGGCCACCCGCGGCCGGGTCCATGACCGTCGTCACCTGCCGGTTCGCCAGCACCGAGACGATGAAGATGTCCGCCTCACACTCCGCACAGCGGATCACGCCGACGTCCCGGTCGGTGTCGAAGCGGAACTTCTGCCGGCGGTCGCCACAGTCCGGACACTCCGGACAGACGAGCGGCCCGCTCATGCGAAGTCCTCCAGGCTCGTCGGCTTTGGCCTCGGTTCGGTGTCGATCCGGTCTTTCGAGACGGTGCCGATCGGGTAGTCGTCGTTGGCGTAGCCGTGGAGTTGGTCGACGACCGTCTCGAACGGGCCGTACGCGTCGGGAACGGGGACGCGTTCCTGACACTTCCAGGTGTAGTCGAAGGCCCAGAACGCTAGGTCGCCGTCCTCGACGGTGACGTACATCGGATTCGGGTTCGAGTCGATCCGGACGGCCTTCGTGTCTGGGTTCTCCCACAGCAGTTTCAGCGCGCGTTCTGCCGTGTGGTTGCACTCCGTCTCGGTCGGTCGCAGGTTCGTACGGTCGATCTCCGTGTCTTGATCGTGCATTAGGTCTCGCCTCCGTTGCCGTCGGTCGCCGTGTCGACTGAGCGAAGTTGATCCGCCAGCCCTCGTTTGAGCCTGACCTGCGTTTCGTCGTAGCCGTCGCCATAGCAGAGGGAAATCCCCTGATGGTATCTCCCCGCGTCCGTGGTCGTCTCCAGCGATTCCAGCACGTCATCGTAGTCCTCGCTCGGGACCACGATCATCCAGTCGTCGGGACTGTCAACCCACTCAGCGAACTCTCGTATCCGCTCTGCAATCTGCTCAGTCCCGCCCGTAGACGGCTCACTCGACACGCCGGATCACCTCCCGCGGCCGCAGTTTCTCGCAGGTGTTCGCCTTCGAGTCGAGGTCGTAGGCCAGCGCCTTGCTGTCGTACTCCCGCTCCCACGGCGGGATTACGACGCGGTACTCGTGCCCGTCGACGGCTTCGACAGTAATGCCGGGACCGAGGCGGTCGGGGTCGATCCCCAGATCGATCACCTCGAACTCGGCTTCGCCGTGCTCGACGAACTCGGTTTCCGAGTCACCATAGACGCGCTTGGTCGCGACGACGGGACTCCAGCCCTCGCGCGGGTCGTACTCGGCCGTCAGGTCCCACAGCGGGGCGCGGTGCCCGTCCTCGGCGACGGTGACCGCGTGGGTCGTGATCGCGCCTGTGCTGTGTTTTCGGATGTCGTCGACCGTGCCGACGAACCGGTCCGCGTCGGCGGGCGTGACCCGGACCGTGTCGTCCGTCGCGAGTGGTTCGAGGTCGGGGTGGGTTGGTTCGTCCGCCATCACGCATCACCCTCGTTTTGCTGCGCGTTCGGCTCGATAGTCTGTAGCTCGTCGAGAAGGTCCTGCATCTCGGTGACCTTCTGCGAGATGTCTTGGAATCGGCGCTCGACGTTGTCCTCGAAGTGTTCCAGTTCGTTGTCGAGACTGTTGAACTGGCCGCCCTCCAGCGCCTGCACGAACTGCTTGGCCTTGTTCAGCCGTTCAATCCGATCGTCGCTGATCGGGTGGACGTACCCCAGTAGCCCAGCGTCCCGGAGTTTGTCGACCGTCTCGGCCTTGTCGTGCAGGTCCTCAGCCTCACGGTCGAGCCGACGGTCGGTCAGTTCCTCCTCCGCCTCCTCGTAGCCGCGCCGGCGGGCTTCCCGGAGGTCCTGTTTCGTATAGTTGGACTCCCCGCCGACGGTTTTCTGGATAAACCGCCCCCAGAACGCCTTGTCGGGCTCGCCCTGCTGGTGCTCGGTCAGCTCCGAGTCGACTTGCTTCCAAATCTGCTCGCTGTTCGGTTTGAGTTCGAACAGTCCCCAGCCCTCAGGTAGCTCCGACTCCTCGACGACGCCGGACCAGGCGACGACGTACCACTCGTCGCAGGCCGTGACGAAGTAGTCCGCCTTCGCACCCTCGTTTTTCTCCGAGAGCCAGTCGGAGCGACTGGCCTTGAACTCGAAGCCGACGACCTTGAAGTTCCGCGACGGGAACGTGTTGACCGCGATTGCGTCGGCCCGGCGGCCGTTCGGGCTGGCCAGTTCGAACGCCAGCGACCACTCCGGTGGGTCGAAGCGGCGTTTGATGGACAGCTTGATCTTGCTGGTTTTCTCCGCGTCGGTCAGGTTCTCCGGGGGTTTGTTCATCAACTCGCGCCACTCGTCCTGTTCTGTGTCGGTGAGTGTCTCCTGCTGTGCGTCGCTCATTCAGGCATCGCCTCCGTTGCCGTCCCGTTCCGCCGGATGGATCGGCCCGAGTGTCTTCCAGATGTCCCTCTGCAGGTACGCCGCGTCCGTCCAGTACTCGTGTTCGCCGCCCCGATACGCCCGCACCACCTCGTAGTGTTCGGCGCAGCCGTCGGCGTCCTCAAGCAGGGGAACGATGTCATCGCCGAGTTCGTCAAGCAGCACGAACCCGACGCGGGTGGGATCCTTTTCGACGGCGATCTCCGTGACGACGGCCCACTGCCAGCCGTCGTACTCCAGCACCGTGCCTCGCGTGACGCCGTCGAGATGCGGGTGGTCGAACTGCAGGGTTTCGCCGCCGGCCATCACTCGTCACCTCCAGCGAACGCGTCGAGCGACTGGTTCTGTGCCTCACGCATCGCCTGCTGGAGTTCGGCGACCGACTCTACGCCCTCGCGGTCGTCGTAGAACGTCAGCAGCCACACGGTCGCCTCACGGAGTTCCGAGCGGTCCGCCCCCGTTTCGACGCTGTGGACCTCCGTGCCGTCGATCGTGAACACGAAGGTGTCCTTCGGGCCGGGCGTGCGCTTGGACGTACGCGTGAGTGCCGTGCCATCCTGGTGTTCCCATTTGGTGTGGAACTTCCCGTGGTCGGCGATGTCCCAGCCGCCGGGGACGGGGTAGCGCAGGTTGGCCTTCGACCACGTCTCGACGTCTTCCCACTCCTCGTGCATCGGCGGGTCGGGGATCGACGGCGGTTCGTCCGGGACGCCGCTGTAGTCGGTGTCGTCCGACATCACTCGCCACCTCCGCCGGCACCCCGACAGCCGGGGCACCACTGTTCCTCGTTGCCGTCTACCTCAACGCGGGTGAGGTTCACGTCGTTCGTGATTTCGATCCCACAGCCGTCGCAGTTGTCGGGTTCGTTCTCGGACATCATTGCCACCGCTCGGGCGTGTCCGCGCTCCGGATAACTGTCGCACTATGCACGTCCATCCGCCAGCGTTCGAGCCGCAGCGACGCGTCGATACACTTCGTACACGGCCGCAGGTTGAACTTCATCACCGCTTCCTCGGCGTCGGCCGCCTCGACCGCCGACCACAGCGACCCCTCGGGGAGCCGCTGGCCGCATTTGGGGTGGTACTCGTAGTCGTACTCGTCGCCGTCGCAGGCGGCCCGCTCGTGGACCGTCCCCGCCGGCGACGAGACGAACCGGCAGTCCGCGGCCTCGTGGACGGTGTCGCCGTTCGGGAGCGTTC